>CAXNGR010000043.1:0-11382 GCA_964201265.1 Verrucomicrobiaceae bacterium | reverse complement strand
ACATGCCCTTTGGCAGTGTTAGCACTCCAGGTGGAGACAAGGGGCTGACTCTTGTGGCGGCTTTTCAAGCCGACGCCGCGCACCTTCCCACTCGCCTGCTCACTCTTGAAAACCAAGAGGGTACCAGTGTGTCATTGAGCATTGATCAGAAGAAAAACATCGTTGCAGTAGTGAAACGGCAGGGCGGGGGAGTGACGCTGACCTCCACGGGTGTCAACGGCACGCTCGCCAGTCTCGCTTTGCTGACTTGGAACGCAGGCAACGGAGCGGTAGAACTCCGTGCCCGCGACTCAGAGGGTAAAAGCTTCACCTCCCAAGGCGGCAAATTGACAGCGCCGGATGCACCGCTCGACCAGTTTTCCATCGGGCGTGTCAAAAACAGCAATGGGGCAACGGCTGGTGCATCAGATCAGTTCAGCGGCTATCTAGCCGAGTGCTTCGTGTATTCCGCTGCCTTGAAGCCTGACCAGTTGCAGCTCATTGATGGTCGTGTGCGTGATTATTACTTTGTTCCGGCTGCGCCGACTCCTTTGAAGCAGCGGCTCAAGACCAAGCTGGCGATGATCGAACCCCGCAGCATCTGGAAATTGAGCGCTAGCAGCAAGAAAGAGGACTGCTTGAAGGCAACAGACGGCAACACCGCCACTCGCTGGGCAAATGGTGCCCCGATGAAAGGCGGTGAATGGTTCGTCGTCGAGCTGCCGGTGGAGGCGGACATCGCCGGTCTCGCGCTCGACAGCCAAGGCAACTACCAGGACTATGCGAGACAATTCAAGATCGAGCTTTCCGCCAATGGCTCTCAGTGGAGTGCACCGGTCATGGAAGGGAAGGGGGCCGCGTTGTCCGAGATCATTTTCAAAGCCCCTCAGAAGGCCCGTTTTGTCCGAATCACCCAAACTGGGAGCGCTGGAAATAGCTGGGGCATCAATGAACTGGCGCTGTTCAAGAAATAGGGCCTTCTGCGTTCAGGGTATCACGCAGAGCGCCTTGAAAACTGGCTGCCAGTGCATCTGAGAGTCCTTCAGGCGCTGCAACAGCCGCATGAAAAACGCCTGAGTGCGTTTCACAGGGGATCACCGTCAGCACATGGCCGGAGGAAAGCGTTTGCCGCACTACTGGTGGAGGAGTCCCGCAGGCTGACAGGGCGCTTGCCCGAGCTGCCGCCGCCCACGCCATCATGCTGGAAAGCACCAAACCTGCCTTGGCCTCACCACCCCACAGCACCTCACCATCATCACTCATCACCAGCACATGCCCGCCATTATCTCGCAACACCTCCCTTGCCCAGGCCGAGAACGCCGCCAGACGCACCGTGCGGGGACCCTGGGGAATGGTAAACGTCGGAATGAAGTCGGGTGAGTTGGGTTCCGTCAGAGTTTCTACATCCACGGCGGCCATGAACTTCGGGGCCAAGGAAGGTCTGGCTTCTGAAGGCTCGTTCACCCGCACCAGAATGCCCGCATCGGTGGCACGTTGGCGGATTGCACGGAGCTTGTCACGGATGCGGCTCAGCGGGAGTGCAGCAGCGCTGTTGTGAGGCGCACTAGCTAGAGGATCTTCTTCCTGGGCTTCCGCAGGTTCATTCATAGCAGTCTCAATCGGCATGACTGAGAGCGTTTGAGGCGATTCCAAGGGCTGTAGGCCAGCAGTCGGTGGCAAAGCCTCAGCATCCATGAAACCCGCCACTTCTGTGGTTTCCATCACCCGCGGTGGCTTCGATCCTGTGCACACTTCCGGCGTCGTGATCTGCGCCAACAGTGACTGTAGGTGGTTGGCGTCAATCCAGGAGACTTGCATGGCCCTGCTCCGGTTCGCGTTCTTTGCTCAGCCCTGCCCGCTGCTCCAGTTCGGCGGCAATTTGGTCAAAAATCAACGCCTCTGGCGGTGGATTGCGCTTCGTCAGCGCCACCGGCACGCCCAGGGCGCTGGCCTCCAAAAATGAGGTCAGGCGTGGGATGCTCTGTGGAAACATCAGGTTGGCTGGGAGCATGTCGCGTAGCTCACGAGCCACTTTGAGGCTCATCTCGTTGTCCTGCATGACCATAGTCAGCAAAATACCCGCCACGCGCACCCCTGCGCCTTCAGCACGGAACCGCGCCAGCGTCTCCAGCAGATGCGGAACGCTGCGAATCGCCAAGGGTTCTGCCTGCTGCGGCAAAATTACGAAATCGCAGGCTTTCACCACGGCTTCAGTTGTGCTGCTCATGCCAGCGGCCGTGTCCATCAGCACAATGTCAGTGCCGCGCAGTTCCGCGCTGCGCAGCAGGTCTGCCAACCGAGATGGAACCTCGTGTGAGGTCCAGCCCTGCCGTGCGCAAGTGTCGTATTGTCCTGCCGGAACGATTTCCAGTTCCGGTAGCCGCGTTGGCACTACGATCTTATTCAAATCCCCGCCGCGAACCAGAAACTCATGAAATCCCTCTCGCGTTTTCGCGCTTTTCGCCAGAGAAAGACCCACACCGCCCTGTGGGTCTGTGTCGATCAGCAGCACCCGCCACCCACGCCTCGCCAGCGAGTAGGCAAGATTGATGCAAAGCGTGGTTTTCCCCACGCCTCCTTTTTGACTGGCCGTTGCTATCGCGATCACGGCGCGAGGCTAGCAGCGTGAAAACGCTCTGCATCGTTAAAAAACAATGGGGTGACAAAAAGTGCCGAAAGCGATTTTGAAGTTGCCAAATTCCCCTGCCTGCCTTTCGATCTAATCATGGTTATCAAGACGCCGCCCTTCATTTACATGGTCCTGTCTAGCGTATTGTTCCTATGCTCCTGCGACAAGCCCAAGCTGCTGATGGCAGAAAAAGATCAAGCGGAGTCCGAAATCAAGAGGCTGCTGGATGAAGCTAAAACCCTGGATGGCAAATTTTTCTCTCTCGGAATTGATGCAGCAACAGCAAGCATGAAACTCCAGATGCAGAACAGGGACCTTGCTCATAAGAACACACTGCTTGAGCAGGAGTTGGCAACACTGAGCAAAAAATGCACCGAGGGAGAGGAAATGGTAAAGTCCTTGCTGCCCAGACTTGAATCTTACAAGGCCAAGCTCGCCCGCTAGCACCACACAACTCATTCAAGCACCATGTTCGAAGAATCGAAAGTTTGGCTTTTTACATTCATATTCGCTGCCTTAATCGGGATCGGTTATGGCTCATTTTACCTCACCACAGTGGATGAGGCCAACTTGGCTCTACAGGAATCGAAGTCCAAGCTCGCGAGCACCCACGAGGCGCTTGCTTACAAGAAAAAGATGTGGGCGGATGTTGAGGCCCATGTGGTCAAAAATCGCGAACTGTCAGAGCAAAATGGTATTCTGCTCAAAGCCAAAGATGTTTTGGACACTCGATACCGCAAAGTTGCGAGTGATTTTAACTATTCAGTCGAGTCGATGAAATCAGCCGTTGATAAAACACGAGGAGGCGCTCCAGGCACCGAACTCGGGGACATCATGCTGACGAATGGTAAAATGCTGCGCGGGGCAAAAATCCGCAAAATTGACCCATCTGGCCTGTCGTTGATACATGCCGATGGGATTGGACTAGTGTCGATTGATTTGCTGCCTGCGGAGATCAAAGAGCGTTATGACTTGGGGCCAAGTGCGCTTTTGCCAGAGATGGAACTGGCACGCGCCACGTTTCTGGAAAAAGCCGTGGTCGAGGTGGTGGATGACTCAAGATCTTCCGAGATCTCAGCGGTCAAAAAGCGAATTTCTACGCTTGAGATTCAAATGGAGAGTTCCACCAAGCATAAAGAGAAGTTGGAGAAGGAAGTGAAGGATCTTGAGGACCAGATCAAAGCTGCCGAGGCCAAAAGAGCGCCAACGCAAAGTTTGCGAACCATGAAGGATGTGGTTGATGGCAATGCCGGAATGGCTCGAAATGAACTCAAAGTACAAAAACTGGAAATCGAAAAGATGAAAGCGGAGTTGGAATTGCTTCAGAGGAAGAAATAACCATCCTCACTCCCCGCCCGCCACTTCCGGGTTTAGGGGCGTGTAGTGCTCCAGGTAGCCGATCATCATCTCGTCGTAGGTTTGTTGGCCCCAGCGGACATTTTTGGTGGGATCAGGATTCGCTGGGTTTTCAGTGCTGTTGTCGAAGACGGCGGTGATTTTGATGGTGGTGCCGCGTGGGAGGAAGCGGGGCATCGCGTAGTCGTAGCGGAGCTGCCAGTTGAAGTCGTAGCGCGGGATGTCGAGCAGAGTTTCGGTCTTCCCATCGGGTGAGATGGCCTCGAATTTGAAAGCTTTGCCACGCACATGCATGTGAGCCATCCAGGCCATCGCGTTGATGTCCACGGGCAGTTTGCGCTGGGCGGTTTCGATGTGGTTCGAGGCTCCAGCGGGGATGTTGATGCGGGCATTCGGCAGCGCGGTGGTGTGGACCACGTATTTCGGCGGCTCTTGGGCGAAAAGCAGACCCATGCGCATCGTGTCTTCCACGGCCTTGCCGTTTGGCGTGTAGTGAATCTGGAAGCTCACGGTCGCCCCGGCGGGCAGTTTGCGGGCAAAGCCTTCGGGATAGATCTGCTTCGTGTTTCCAGGCACATAAGCGGCCCAGTAACCCTCAGTGCCTTCATCGCCACCTCCACGCACTTTGCGGCCTTTTTCATGAACGGTCACGATGACGTGATGCACTACCTGCCGTTCCGTGGGCAGGATCTCATAGCCGCGCACCCAGCGGTCTTCGGCGAAGTCAGTCGTCACCGTGACGTGCTGGTAAGGCATCGTTCCTTCCGCTTTGATCGAAATCGGTTTCGCGGCGGCGATGATGGCATCTGGCTTGCCAATGCTCCATTCGCTGGGGAATTGCCGTGGTGTGGGAGCGTCGGCCACATCGCCTTTCGGACGATCTGATCCTAACCAGTTAAGCAAATCAGCACGATCGCGCCCGGAGAGCGAACGATCATTCGCCCACTGCGTGTGCGTCTGGCCTTCCAAGGCGACGGCGAACCACGGTGGCATCGCGCCGCGCTCCACCTGCTTGCGGATCATGCCCGCGTGCTCGATGACCGCTTCATACGAATCGAGTGCAAACGGCCCTACACCGCCGCTGTGATGGCATTCCACGCAGTTCGCCTGCATGATTCGGGCGATGTCGCGATGGTAAGTCACATTCGAACTCGCAAGGGCGGTTTTGGCAGACAAATCCAGCGCACAGCCTGGAGCGCTTGTCGCGGTAATGTCAGCCGGTTCTCCACGCAGCATCGACGCCAGGGCATCGCGTAAGTAATGATGCGCAGGCTGCTCCTTCGCGTAACCGAGGCCGTATTGATCGTTCAAAGCGCCGCGATAAACGAGTGTGCGCGTCGCATCGAGCAAAAAGACCTCCGTGGTGGTCGTGGCGGCGAGTGTTTGGGCCAGCGTGCCATCGGCATCGAGCGCTACCGTAGATTTTAAACCGTGATCGTTGATGAATTTTGCGATCTCGTCGTTCTTCTGGCCGGGGGGCGCATTCACGAGCAGCAGTTTCACCTTTTGTGCTTCCAACTCTTTTTCCAGGCGCACCGTCTCCGGTGCAAGCTTGCCGCTGATCGGGCAGCTTGCACTGAACAGCGCAATCACGAGGCCGTTTTTGCCTGCCGCGGCGCTTAGCTTGATGTCTTTGCCGTCCGGGGTCTTCAGCACGAGGTCATCGACCATGCGGCCCACTCCGTGCTCGCTGCCTTTGAGCATCTGCGGCGCTTCTTTGAAGGATGGGTCTTCACTCGCGGGCTTGATCGGGCTGCTGGTGGTTGGACTGTTGGCGGTGCCGCGTTTGCGGAGGCTTGCGAGCGTTTTGACGGCCTCGTCCAATGTCACGCTGCCATCTTTGTCGGCGTCTAGGCCTGTGAACCAGCGTTTATTCGGAAGTTCCTCTTCCGTGAGCCTGCCGTCGGCGTTTTTGTCAAGCCGCTTGAACAAGCTGCCGGTGTCGGAACCTTCGCCGACGAGTTTCTGCGTCTTGCGCACGCTTTGCAGCGCCTCGTCGCGGGTGAGCGTGCCGTTTTTGTCCGCATCGAGCATTTTCAAATAGTCCGCGCTGTTAATCTCGTCACCGCTGATGACGCCGTCGTTGTTTTTGTCGAAGGCTTTGAAGCGAGAGTCGAATTCCGCGAGCTGGGATTGCGCCCGCAGGCCGATGGCTGAAACGGCAAGAATGATGCCGCCGAGGAGAATGAAGCCGAGCTTTTTCATGGGAGGAAGTGGGGGGTGAACTCGATCTGTGCCCGGAAGTTTCCTGCTGTATGACAGGATCATCCAGTCAAATTCACACCTGCACGATTGACGCCGCCCTCTGCCTTCGTTTGAATCGACCTGATGAGCAACCGCATCCTCTCCCTCCTGTCCGTCATCGCCCTTTCCGGCAGCGCTGCTGCCGAAGTGGCCTATGAACTCGTCCCGAACTTCATCACGCCGCCTCCCGGCAAGGAAACCATCGGCAATGGTCATGGTGAAATCGCCGTCGATTCATCTGGCAAAATCTATGTCAGCGTCCAAGAAGCGAATGCTGGCATCCAGGTCTATGGCAAGGACGGAAAGTTCATCAAAGCGCTCGCGCTGCCGCGCTCGTTGCACGGTTTCGTTATCCGTAAAGATGGCGATGGAGAGTTTCTATTCGGTGCCGTTCTGGGCGCACCCAAGGCCGGGGACATCCCCGCTGAACCTGGCGAGCACGTCATCAAAGCCGCGCTTGATGGCAATGTGGTCATGGATATTCCCAAAAGCGAGTTTCCCGCTGACAAAGTCGGCAAAGGTCTGCGACTGACAAACTGCGACGTGGCCCCGAATGGAGACATTTACGTCGTCGATGGCTACGGCCAGAGCCACATTTTCGTTTTCAGCCGCGAGGGTAAGTTCAAGAGCGTCTTCGGTGGTCCTGGCGAGCCTTTGAAACTCGCCAACGCACACAAGGTCTTCATCGACCGCCGCTTTGAACCCGCCCGCGTCATGATCTGCGAACGTGGTCACAAGCGCATGCTGCACACCCAGCTCGACGGCACCTTCATCGGCGAAATCGCCACCGAGATGCGCAATCCCAGCTCCGCCAGCTTCCACGGCGATTTGATGTGCGTGGCCGAGATCGCTGGCAATGTCAGCGTGTGGGACAAGGACAACAAACGCGTCGCCGATCTCGGCACGAGTCCCAAACCAACGAACACACCTGGCATTGAGCCGAAAGACTGGCAGCAGGGCGTTGTGACCAGCCCGCACGGCATCACCTTCGACAACGACGGCAACATCCTGGAAACCGAGTGGAACAAGTGGGGCCGCGTGCTGCGCTGGAACCTCAAGAAATAATGCGCGCTGCGCAATCCATCCTCATTCTCGCCGCAGGGGGAGCCATTATGGCCCCCCTGTGTGCTTTTGGTCATGGGGCGGAGTTTTTGAGCGCCAAGCTCACGCTGCTGCCGGAGGCGGAGGTACTGCTAGAAGTCACCGCCGATTACGGCGGGAATCCGCTCATCGCCGATGAAGCAGTCGCTAAGGAGGCCTTGAATGATCCTGTGCGGTTGATGCGGGGCGAATCACTGGTCCCATTGGCGGAGTTATCGACGGCCATCATCACCCAGCACGATAACTGGGCAGAATTCGCCCCCGCATCGTATTTACCTTCCGATACGGAGGCCCAGCCTCACACATTGATCACCGCCGCGTGGCGCTGGCGCAGTTCGGCACCGGAAATCGTCTTTGAGATGCCGAAAGGCAAAATGCACGACGTGCTGCTCTGGACTCGCGATCAAACCAACCCCGATGCGCCGCCGAAATGGATGCTGCTGCTCGCGGGCGACAGATCAAAGGCCATCTCCATCCACTGGCCGCCTTGGTGGCGGCGCTGGCAGATGGTGATGGCCTCGTCGGTTTTCGTTCTCGCGCTCGGTTACTTCGTCTGGCGGAACTTCACATTGCGCCAGCGCACGCTGTAAGGGCCTGATCCCTTCTTGATGCCATGGACCTGGAAGCCGATGTGGCCCTCAGGATCGCCGGGTTGGCTGAAGTCAGCTGTTTTCACGCCATTGACGAAGCTCTGATAGTGGTCGCCCTTCACCACGATGCGGTAGTGATTCCACTCGCCCTTCTTGAAGGCGGCCTTCGCTTCCTCGGTGCGCACGGCCTCGGTCTTCGTGAGAATGCTCCACCAGGTGCCGCGGCGGGCCTCGTCATAAAAATCACCAGCGGTGCCGTTGATGGCGATCTCGCATTGCGGACCGTAGAGACGCCCGGCAGGCAGCGGTTTACCGCCTTTGCTGCCTTCGGGAGCGGGATCGCCCTCTTTGGCAATGTGGCTGCGCACCTGCACGCCGGAATTGAGTTCATTGTCCACGTTCACCTCGAACTCGAGTTCAAAGTCCTTGAATGGTCCGATGGCCAGAAAGGTGTTCGGGCTGCCATCGACCGTGGTGCCGGTGAGTACGCCGTTTTCCACCTTGTAGCTGGCCTGGCCGCTGATGATCTGTCCGCCGTTCAAAGTGCCATCTGCAAACCAGTTATGCCACTCACCTGGGGTCTGGGCCTGAAGGTTGAAGAAGGCGACTGTCAGAACAGCGGCGGCAGAGAAGGATGCGAGGGAACGAGTTTTCATGATTTGGGGCGCTTTCAACGCATGAAAACGATGATTTCCATCGGAAATGCCCAGTTGTTTAAGATGTCTTAATTACATGGGTGGTTTTAACCGGGTAAAAACCCCAAATAAATAGAAGCCAACCTTGACCATTGGGTCAGGTTGGAATTAAAATGGGGTTATTACCTGGTTATAATTGGATGGCCCGCCCCTCAAACACCTTCGACTCATTGTCACTGACGATCGCGATCACGCCGCAGATCAAGCAGTACCTTGAGGACATGACCCTGAAGGGCACGTTCGGCAGCAGTCCCGCCGAGGCGGCACGGATGCTTTTGAGCAATGGGATCGATTCCATGTTGAACTCGGGTGCTTTGGATAGACGCAAATGGACTCTCAAGGACGGCCAGCTCGTTCTTCTGACGCAGGATCAACCTTCCCTCTCATCATGACTCTGCAACTCGATCTTCAAGCCGACTCAACCGTCTTCTCGACTCTCGTCGAGGTCGAAATGACCGACGCTGATCGCAGCCTCAAGGGGAACTGGAAGTCCGAGACGCGCCTCTCCATGCTCTCTCACGAAATCACCCGCTACATGCCGGAGCTCGCAGCGATGCTCGCCCAAGGCGGCCAGCGAAAGATGCTCGCGGCTTGAGAAGCGCTTGGGCCATTCCTGCTTTATTCCCTTCACAGGGCAGGAATGCCCTGTTTCCTACTGCGCAGGCTGTTTCGTTGCCTCTCCGGGCAGAGTGAGTGGCAGAGGATCACTCAACTTCGGAGCAGGCGCATTTTGAGCCGGTGGGGCTGCGGGTGATGTCGATGCGGGCGCGGCAAGTGGTAGCGCTGAACGTGCCTCCAGCTCCATGAGCTGGCTTACCGTGGCAAACTGGAAGCCGCGAGTCTTCAACTCCGCAATCAGTGCGGGCATGGCGTCCACCGTCGTTTCATGGATGTCATGGCAGAGGATGATGGAACCCGCCTTGGTCTGTGCCAGCACACGATCATGCACCTTTTGCACCGTGCGCGGCGACTGCCAGTCCAGCGGGTCCACGTCCCACAGGATGGCCGTGTAGTCGAAGACCTCGTTGACGCGCTTGCGCTGGGAAAGCCGGATCTCGCCATACGGTGGGCGGTAGAGCAGCGGGGCGATCCCGCAGGCTTTCACGATGGCGTCGTGCGTACGGCGGAGCTGCGACTCCAGCCCTTGTGTGCCCAAGCTTGTGAGCAGCGGGTGGGACCAACTGTGATTCGCCACTTCATGCCCCTCGTCGGCGATTCGCTTCACGATTTGCGGCCAGGTCACAACACACCGGCCCACCATGAAAAACGTGGCCTTGATGCCCTGCTGCTTCAGGGTGTCTAGCAAACGTGGCGTGAAGTCGGGATGCGGACCGTCATCAAATGTCAGTGCGATCACTGGAGACTTTACGTCACAGCGGTTGAGCACGATCTTCATCGGCACCGCCGCCAGCGCTGGCAGAGGTGTCTCACTTTCGGGGGCCAAGGCCCGTTTGACCTCGACCTGCGTCTCTACCGTTACCGGAGTCACTGCCGTCAGGGAGGACGCGGTCATCAACACAAAACAGCGGAGCAAGCAGCGGTGGAAAGGCATTGGGGGAGGGCGGGCGAAGCGCGGATACTGCCGTAAGCCGCCGCAAAAGCAATCTGGGAGGCGTAAGCACACCGTGGCTTCTATCGGCGCGGCGGTTCCGGTTGACGGAGCGGCCCGGCTGCATCACGGAAAACGCATGACCCTCATCTCTGGAGCCGCCGTTGCCGAAAAAGTCCTCGAAGAATGCCGTCGTGACATCGCTGAACTCGCTGTCCGGGGGCGCAAGCCGGGCCTAGCAGTTGTTTTGGTCGGTGATGATCCCGCTTCACGCGCCTACGTTCGCTCCAAAGACAAAAAATGCCGCGACCTGGGCCTGCATTCGGTCAAACTGGAGCTTCCGGCCACCACCACGCAGGACGAGCTGCTCGCGCACGTTCGCGCTTTGAACAACGATCCGGCGATCCACGGCATTCTGGTGCAAAGCCCGCCGCCGAAGCACATCGACGAGGCCGCGATCGTTCGGGCCATTGATCCGGCGAAGGATGTGGACGGCTTCCATCCTGTGAACGTGGCGAAACTCGCTCTCGAAGACCCCACCGGCTTTGTGCCCTGCACTCCGCTGGGCTGCCAGCGCCTTTTGATCGATGCGGGCATCGAAACCAGCGGCGCACATGCCGTGATCGTCGGTCGCAGCATGATCGTTGGCAAACCGATGGCGCTGCTGCTCATGGCGAAGGGCAAAGGCGGCGACGCCACCGTGACCGTCACTCATTCCCGCACCCGCGATCTAGCTGCGATCACCCGCAGCGCCGACATCATTATCGCCGCTATCGGCCGACCACATTTCATCAAGGCGGAGCACGTCAAGGAAGGCGCGGTCGTCATCGACGTCGGCATCAACCGCGTGGACGACCCCGGTAGCGAGAAAGGCTACAAGCTAGTCGGCGATGTCGCCTTCGACGAAGTCGCGCCGAAATGCCGCGCGATCACGCCCGTTCCGGGCGGAGTTGGCCCCATGACCATCGCAATGTTGATGTCGAACACGATCAAAGCCTGCAAGCAGGCTGCATGACGCGGACCTTGGCCGACGTTGAGTGAGCGCATGAAAATCTGCCTCGCTCTCCTTCTGCTCGTCTCCCCAGTCTTCGCGCTCGATCCCGCCAAACTCGCCGCCATTCATACCGCGATGGAGGAGGCGGTGAAGGCGAAACAGGCGGCGGGAATCGTCACACTCGTGATGGAGAAGGGCAAAATCGTTCATCATGATGCGGCTGGCACGGCGGACATCGCTAAAGG
>CAXNGR010000042.1:0-11600 GCA_964201265.1 Verrucomicrobiaceae bacterium | reverse complement strand
AGATCGCCGCGCAAGGCGAGGCCTTTGAGCAAACCGGCGGCTTCAGCGAACGCCTGACGGCTAGAAGGCTGGAGGTGCGTGAGGAGCAGCGGAATGCGGAGCCATCTCCCGCGTGCCCGCAATGCGAAAAGCCCATGCGGCGACGAAAGTCCGCGAAAGGGGATTTCTGGGGCTGTTCGGCGTTTCCCGAATGCAAAGGCACGCGTCCGATTTGACCTCAGTGACTGGTTTGACGTCAATGACGTCATCAAGGTCAATACGGTCATCACCGCGCCATCGCCTTGATCTCCGCCTCGCTCACCACACGATCCCACAACGCAAACTCATCCATCGCACCACTCAGGTGGCGGATGGCGACGCTGCGAGTGCGGCGGTCGTTCCAGTTGCCGAGTTCGGCGATGCCGAGTTTGAGCGGCGAGGCGTCTTTGAGCGGCAGACGGGCCAAAAGAGTGCCGTTGGCGTAATGGCGGACTTCTTTGGCGGTGGGATCGAAAACGACGGCGAGATGCATCCAGCGGCCGAAACGCTCGGGCGTGAAGAAAACCGGCGAGTCGTAGTCAACGTGACCTTTGCCCGCTGAACCGGCCACACCGAGGCGGATGTGGCCTTCGCGGGTAATCTGCCAGTGGACTTTGCGGTCGCCCCAGCCTTCAGACATGAAAATCGAGTTCAGCGAGCGGTCGAGGCCGTTCACACGCATCCAGACGGCCATGGTGAGGGCTTTCGTTTCACCGGCGACGCTGAGGCGCACGCGGTCGCTGACGTTGCGAAACTCCAGCGCCCGTTTTTCCGGCCAGCGACCTGTGGTCCACGAGGCACCGACGATGCTGCCGTCCTCACCTGCGTGAGCGTGGTTGCGCAGCGAGCGGGCGGATTCGTCGTCCTGGAAGTCGAAATGAGCCTTCAAATTCGGATCGGCATTCAGTTGGGCACTTTGCGCCTGCCAGCGCTCAAACTGCGAATGATCCGACAAGGCGGTGCGGGCATGGATTTCGTTCAGCGAGGCAAAGCTCGATGCATTCGCGGCGAGAAGCTGCGATTCGGCGGCGAAGGCCATCGCCTGGCCTTCTTTGAGCGATTTCATCGACTCGGCGGCCTTGTGCAGCTCGACTTCGCCTTTGAAGACGTGGACCTCGGCGCTCGCATCGCTCACATCGAGGCCGAACTCGGTGCCGAGATCGACGATGGTGCCTTTCGGTGTGTTGATGCGAAAACCTTTGGCCTGCGGCGGCACGTTCGCGCTGAGTTTGCCACGCGTGCAGGTGGCCTCGCCGCTGGAGATGAGCTGGAGCTCGGCGGGGCCTTCAATCAAGACGCGGGCACCTTGATAAAACTCGATCTGCGCGATGCCGGACTTCAATTTGAGCAGTCCGGGCGAAAGCGGCGTGCCCGGCGCAATGGCGGCGGATTCCCATTCGAGATTCACGCCACGTGTGAGCACGGCGACGGAGGCCGTGGTGTCTTCCTCGTCGTTTTGCAGCCACGACATGGCCAGCCACGCGCCCATGAGCGTGATGCAGGCCGCCATCGCCGCCACGGTGGTGACGGTGGCGAAGGTGAAACGACGTCGCGGCACCAAGGCGGGCTGGATGACCTTTCCGGGCACGGCGAGCGGTTTCGTTGCGCGGAGCATCGCGTCCATCTCGAAGTGCTGAAGCAGCCGCGAGCCGAGTTGCGGCTCGTTTTGCAACAGCGTGTGAAGTTCCTCCGCCTCGGCATCGGTGAGCGTGCCTTCGAGGTAGTGCTGGATGAGCGTGTCGGCGTCAGGCATGGGCGTGGCCTCCTTGGTTGAGGTTTTGTTCGATGCACTCGCGCAGCTTTTCCCGCACGCGGGAGAGGGCGCGGCAGACGGTGTCGGCCTTCATCTGGATCTGCTCAGCGATCTGCGGCGTGCCGACATCGTCGTAATAATAGAGCTCCACGAGTTCGCGGCTCTTTTGCGGCAGTTTTTGCAGGCAGGTGCGCAGCACGCGGACCTCGTCCTCGTAGCGCGGCGGCGTCTCGCGCTCCTCCGCGAGCAGGCGGATGTGATCGGCGAGCTTTTGCACCACGTCCGGCTGCTGCCGCGTGCGCTCCCGCCACAGCCGCATGGCGATGTGACGCGTCATCGTGGCCAGAAGTGGCCGCGCATCGCTGCTGAGGTCCCATTTTGACTCCTTCGCCATGAATTCGAGGAAGACCTGCTGCGTGATGTCCTCCATCAGCCCCGGCCAGGGAGCATACTTGAGCGCCACGCCCTTCACAAAGTCGTGATGGGCGAGGAAAACCTGCGCGGCGTGGGTTTCGGCGATGTTCATGTGTGCGTGACTATCTCACGCATGACGCGAAAACCGGACAGGGAAATCTGTCCGCAGCGGGGCGTCGATTCGATGTCTTGCCAAAACTGCTTCTCCTGTCAGTGTGGGGTGCCTCTGCCTCCGTAACCTCATGAAAGCTCACAAAGTCGCGCAAACCCTCGTCGCTGTCCTTGTGCTCGTCGGTTGCTTCGTCTGGGCGGCGGATAATGACAGCCCAGGCGGCACTCCCGCGAATTTCGGCATCAAGGATGGAAGCATGCCGGAGAATCCGCGTGAGTTCCGGCGCAATGGTCATGACATTTATCCCACCTGGCCGGTCAGCAAAGAGCTGCCGAATGACGTTTTCACCTTCGCCCGCATCCGCTACAATTCTGCCTACAGTGGTCGAAGCGGTCGCGGCGGTTGGGGACGCGGAGGTGGTCGTCAGTGGTCCACGGATTACCCCGATTCCGACCTCAACATGTCCTACCGCCTGCAACAGCTCACTTCGCTGCAGGTGAATCCTAACGGTGCGGTGGTGGACATCGACCCTGAGCAGATGCGCCACTATCCTTTTCTATACATGATTGAAGTGGGCCACATCGAACTCGCTGACGAAGAGGCCAAGACGATGCGTGAGTACATGCTCAACGGTGGCTTTATCATGGTCGATGATTTTTGGGGCACCGAGGCCTGGGAGAACTTCGAAGTCGCTCTGAAGCAAATCTGGCCTGACCGCAAGATCGAGGAGATTCCCCTAGAGCACGAGATCTTCCACATGGTCTTTCCAATGAAGGTGAAACCACAGATCCCGCACATTCGTTATGCCGAGTATGTCATCCAGCAGGGCATCACCTGGGAGTTCGACAAGCCTGGCTCGGAGCATGTCCATTATCGTGGTGTGTTCGACGACAAACGTCGCCTGATGATGATCATCTGCTGGAACACGGACACTGGCGAAGGCTGGGAGCAGGAAGGAACCGATCCGTGGTACTTCCGCGAGTTTTCCGAGAAGTATGCCTATCCGCTCGGCATCAACATCATCTTCTATGCGCTGACGCATTGAGCCTGCGGATCAGACCACCTTTCAGCGTCGGTTTTTGTCGTTGAAGTGGGCCACGACGCGGGCGGCTTCGCGATTTTCGGCCTTTTCTTTGAGATCTTGGCGTTGATCGCCGTGGCTCTTGCCTTTGCCGACACCGATTTCAAATTTGATGCGGTGGCCCTTCCAGTAGGCGCGGAGAACGGGGAGGGCGAGACCCTTCTGCTGCGTCTGGGCGAGCAGCTTCATGATTTCATTCTTGTGCAGGAGGAGACGGCGGGTGCGGCGCGGCTCGTGGGTCTCGTGACTGGCTTTGTCGTAGCTCTGGATGTCGCAGCCGTAGAGCCAGACTTGACCGCGATCGACCCGGGCGAAGGCGTCGGAGATGTTGAGTTTGCCGAGGCGGATGGATTTGACCTCGGTGCCACGCAATTCGACACCTGCCTCGTATTTTTCGAGGATGTGGTAATCGCGCGCGGCTTTGCGGTTGGTGGCGATCTCGGTGGAGGTCATGCGGAGGGGCGCTCGGTACAAAAAATGGGTTCCATGTGTCGCATGGAACCCACAAAAGGATCAGACTGCCGGTTGGATCAGAGGCTGTCGATGGTCTGGACGGTGATCTTGCCCTGGATGATTTCCAGGAGGGCGAGATCGGCCTCGCGCAGGCCGGGGCGGCGTTCGACGAGCGGGGAGCGGCCCTGGGCGATCTGGCGGACGCGCTTGGAGACCATGTTGATCAGGATGGGCGGGTCTTTGATGATTTGCGCGGCTTGTTCGACGAGGTCAGCTCTCATGGCAGGGAAACGGGGTCTGGGATTGGGGCGCGGAGAATAAGGGAAGCAGGGCAGGGCGCAACTAATATGTTCCTGGTTTTCCCCTTGCGGAACCGGGGGCGGTATTGTCTCATCGCCGCTCGATTTTAACCATGAAGAAAGCACTCATCACCGGCATCACAGGTCAGGACGGTTCATATCTTACGGAACTGCTGCTGGAGAAAGGCTATGAGGTGCATGGGATTATCCGACGAGCATCGTCCTTCAACACAGGGCGGCTGGAGCATATCTACCAGGACACTAGCCAGCCGTTGCACCTGCATTATGGTGATTTGATGGACTCGGTGGCGCTGGTAAAGCTGCTCTATGATCTTAAACCTGAGGAGGTGTACAATTTGGGGGCGCAGAGCCATGTGAGGGTGTCGTTTGATGTGCCTGAATCGACTGGGGACATCGTCGGCCTGGGCACCCAGCGCATTCTGGAGGCGATCCGCGAGACAGGTCTGGTAGGTAAGGTGCGCTTTTATCAGGCTTCATCCTCGGAGATGTTCGGCAAGGTACAGGAGGTGCCGCAGGTGGAAACGACCCCGTTTTGGCCCCGCTCGCCGTATGCCTGCGCAAAGGTTTACGGCCACTGGCTCACAGTCAACTACCGCGAGAGCTACGGCCTGCATGCGAGCTGCGGCATTCTTTTCAACCACGAGTCTCCACGCCGGGGGGAAACCTTCGTGACGCGGAAGATCACCCGCGCCGCGACCCGCATCAAACTGGGCCTGCAGGACAAGCTGCTTCTGGGAAACATGGACGCGAAGCGCGACTGGGGCTATGCCAAGGACTATGTGGAGATGATGTGGATGATGCTCCAGCAAGATGAGCCAGACGATTATGTCATCGCAACGAACGAGACACACAGTGTGAAAGAGTTTGTGGAGGAGACTTTCGGGCTGCTAGGCTTGGATTGGGAGAAATATGTCAAGCATGACGCTCGCTACGAGCGCCCGGCTGAAGTGGACCTGCTCATTGGCGATCCAGCCAAGGCCCGCAAGAAGCTGGGCTGGGAACCGAAAGTGAAATTCAAGGAACTGGTCAAAATCATGGTGGATGCTGACCTGAAGCTGGCACAGCACGAACTGGCAGTGAAAAACGCCAAGGCCGCAGACTGATCGGGAATTTTTTGACTGAGAAGACATGAAAAAGATTGGCATTGGTATCATCGGTGGTGGTCTCATGGGCCGTGAAATGGCCAGTGCTTTCGCGCGCTGGTGCTCTCTAACCGATGTTGAAGTGGAGCCGGAGCTAGTGGCGGTTGCCGACCTCGTGGCGGATGTGCGGAACTGGTTCCAGTGCATCCCCTCCTGTGCCCAGATCACGGCGGATTATCACGCTTTGCTGGCCAATCCGGCGGTGGATGTGGTCTATGTGGCGGTGCCGCATCACCTGCATGAGGCGATTTACTGTGATGTGTTGTCAGCGGGAAAGGATCTGTTCGCGGAGAAGCCGTTTGGCATCGACTTGGCCTCGGCATGCCGCATCGCGGACGCGGCAAAGGCATCCGGGCGTTTTGTGCGTTGCAGCTCGGAGTTTCCCTTCATGCCCGGCGCTCAGCGTGTGATTCAAGCAGTCGCCGAAGGTAAAATGGGCCGTATCCTGGAAGTGGTTTCCGGGTTCCACCACAGCAGTGACTTAGACGCTAGCAAACCTGCGAATTGGAAGCGGAAATCAGCCTTTTGTGGTGAGATCGGTGTTCTCGGTGATCTGGGCATGCATGCCTGCCACATTCCACTCCGTCTGGGCTGGCGTCCGGAGCGATTGTTCGCCCAGCTCCAGAAAGGCTACCCGCAGCGTCCTGACGGCAAGGGCGGAATGGCGGAGTGCGACACTTGGGATAACGCATTGCTGAACTGTTGGGCAAGGATCGGCCATCACGAAGTGCCTATGCGCCTGGAAATGAAGCGAATGGCTCCCGGAGAGACGAATACTTGGTTTATTGAGGTGCTCGGCACCGAGGGTGGGGTGCGATATAGCACCAAGGAGCCGAAGACGTTGTGGATGTTCGAAAACGGCAAGGAGCAATTCTGGAAAAAGACCGATCTCGGCTTTGGCATGCCGTTCAAGGCAGTTACCGGAGGAATTTTCGAGCCTGGATTCCCGGATGTGATCCAGCAAATGTGGGCGGCCTATCTGACGGAGCGTGATGGCAAGCTGAGCGCTCGTTTCGGCTGTGCCATAGTGGAGGAAGCGGTCGCCACCCAGGAAATCTTTTCCGCAGCGCTGGAATCCCACGCCAAGGGAGTTGTCACGAAGCTTTGAGGAGCGATCAGGCGATATTTTCGACTGCTTGGATGATCTGAGGGAAGTTTGCCAGTTGCACTAACTGGATGCCATAACGCTTCGCAATCGCTTCTGCTTCCGATTCCGGGTAATCTTCGCGGAAATAGACCTCTTTTACGCCGTAGGCGCATAGCATCTGCATGCAGCTTGTGCATGGCTTGGTGGTGCAGGCCACCAGACGGACGTTTCCGCGCGTGAACAAGCTGCAAAGGTTCACTTCGGCATGAAGCATGTATTTCCGCCGCGCATCGCGGTCGGCCCAAAACTCGGGATCAGCGTTGTAGCCTGGGGCAAGGCCATTGTAAGCAGTGCCGATGACGCGGTTGTCAAAGTCGATGGCAACCGCACCTACTTTGCGAAACGGGTCTTCAGAGCGCAGGCTAGCTACGTGGGCCAGAGCCATCGCGTACTCGGGAATGGACAGTCGGCCGGCGGCGGGTGCTAAACCTTTCTCATGATTCATTTACGCATGTGGAGTTCGGTAAGATGAGCGTCAAGTAATGCTCAAGTCAGAGATGGATGAAAGTTAAAAATCAATTGAACATGTTTTAATGAACAGTATTTACTCGCTCGATGGCAAATTATTCCCGCACTCCTCCACTCCAAAGGCTGCTTTGCAAGCTGCGCCACATTGTTCTCTTGCCCCCACCCGCCGATAGCCCTCGAAGATCGTGGGAAAATGCTGCCGCTCGCGAAATTCAGTTGGAACTAGACCTCAGTGCTCGGAGAGATGATCGCTGGCGTCATCGCGCATGATTGTCGTGCGACACGCCACAAAATGAAGGTGTTTATCACGATTTAGAGCCAAATGATTGACTTTCAGGCGACAAATGGGGCAAAAAGGAATCAATTTTAGGATGGACAAGCGTGTAGGAAATTGCTTTTATCGCACTTTATTCTCTCGACCTAACTCCCCCGTTATGCTGATCAATCACTCTCGTCCAAGTTTTATTGGCGCTTTTTCGCTGGCATTATCCATCGCTGGCGCCTGCTTCCTGCCACAGACTGCATCTGCCCAGTTTGGTGTCTCCCCTTCTCAGACTAGCAATTTTTTCAATGATTTCCGTGGCCGCTCAAGCAAGATGAAGGCCTCTGCGCCCGCCGCTCGTAGCGGAGATGTGGTGTATGACTACGAAAGCGGTGCCTATAAAAGCCAGGAAGACCAGGAAGGGTTCCAAAGCCTTCAGCAACTCCTTCGATCAGACCGCGAAATATCCCAGCCGTCCATTCGAAGCGGCAGCTCGGCCTTCGCAGCGCGTTCCGTGGGTGACTATACGACCTATTCTGGCCAGTATTCTCAAGCGCTGAGCTACTTTGCCCCTTCCTACACTTCGGACCCGTTCCTTTCTGGCAAGCGCAACATGAAGCTGGGGCCGGTCAATATCGGCCTGGGTCTTTATCAAGGATTGGAATACAACAGCAATGTGCAGCGCGCTCCGGTAGCTGTTTCTGATTTTATCAGCAGCACAATGTTGAATGTCAGTGCGAATTACAGGCTCACTCAACACAATGTTTTGAGTGTCACGGCAGGCATTGGTGTGGATCACTATGTTGATCATCCAGAATTCGCGGCCTACGGCAACGGTAGCTATCTTCTGAACGTCCTGCCAGGCAGTACGCTGGCTTTCGACATTAAAGCTGGGCCTGTTTATATCACGATTTATGACCGAATTTCAGTGCGCCCGGCTACCAATAACGCATTCGTGGGCGGGACTAACACGGGCAGTTTCGGTGTCTTTCAGAATGATTTTGGTATTGCGGCTAATTGGCAGATCAACTCCGCTTGGGCGCTCTTGTTGAATTACACCAACACTTGGTCAAATGCCTTGGGCAAAAACAACGAGCAGTTTGACCGTACGATGAACTCGTTGCATGCTTCTCTGACGTACAGCCCCACTGCAACCTGGATCTTGGGAACCGAGGGTGGTGTCTCTCTTCTTGATTATGCTCAGCCGACCTTAAATGGTGCCAGTTTGTTTAACTGGGGAACGTTTGTGAGTATGCCGATTGGCAAATCAACCACCATCAAGCTGTCGGGAGGCGTTCAAATCTTCGAATTTGATGATCCGACGGTACTGGCTCCTGCTGGCCCCGGAGACAACACCGATCTGAGCAGCTACTATTACAATTTGAGCATCACCAATCAACTCAACGCCAGATTCAGTCACACCCTGACCGTTGGGCATGAATCCTCCATCAACCTGTCCTCCAACTTCGTCACGGCTGACTTTGTGAATTATGGCTTGTCGATGGTGGCTTGGAAAGGGGGGCGCTTCTCATTGTCAGGTTACTTTGAGCGCGCTGAGCCTTCTTTCTTCAATCCTGCTTTTGCAGGTGCTCAGGCTGACGTTACCCAGTATGGTTATGATTTTTATTATACCCACCAAATCTCCTCGAAATGGAGAGCTGGAGCCGGTTATCACTTCGGTCGATCAGATTCCAAGGCAGCCGGGCAGGACAACGACCAGCATGGCTTTGCCTTGGATTTGAATTACACGATTTCTGCAAAGGCGGGTATGAACTTTGGTTATCGCTACTTCATTACGGACACGAAGGGTGCCAACACCGATTCAACTCAAAGCCGGGTTATTCTTGGATTTAATTACAATTTCTAACGCTTGGACATTCTGTCTGTCCTAAGCTGAAGTTCGGATGCTTTTTGCTCTGCTGAAGACTCACCGGCTACACGTTATCCATGAAAACTTATTATTCGTTCATCATTCTTGCCTTATCACTGGCGTCAGTTAATGCCCAGGATGCTGGTTTTAGGGTGCCTGAGGCTCCCAAATCTTCTCGGGCAGCCACTCAAACAGGTGCTGTGAACGCAGGGGCTGCCGTTCTAACCTCTATGGACGTGTTGGACAATAACCGCCCTATTTCGGTAGGCGACACGATCAGCATCAAGATTATTGAAGACCGCCGAGAGGCATTGCAGCAGCAAGTGGCGGTTACAGGTGAGGTTCAGGCTCCTTATGTGGGTCTCGTCAACGCCAAAGGCAAAACTTGCCGTGACCTTGCTTACAATATCAAAAAAGAACTCGAGAAAAACTTCTTCACGAAGGCGACCGTGGTCATCGCAATCGACAAACTGAACGAGCGGGACCAGATCGCGGAAGGCGCGATTGACTTGGAGTTTTATGTCATGTTTGGCATCGTGGCGCGGCAAGGCAAATACGATCTCCCTACGAACGAAGACATCACTATTAGCCAGGCCATCTTGCGCGCCGGCGGTTTTGCCCAGTTTGCCAACAAGGAGCGGGTGAAAATCGTCCGTAAGACGCCACAGGGAAACAAAACCATCTTGGTAAATGTTGATGGCATCATGCGAAAGGGCGATTTGGAGCGTGACATTTTTATCCGAAAGGATGACGTGATCATTGTTGAGGAATTGAACTGGAATTTTTGAGCACGGGTCTTTTTTGAAGCAATCGTTTTGGCAAAGCGACAATGGCTGCTCCTTCATTTGCCATCGTGCAGCCTAAAATCGAACATGCGGCCTGTTTAAAAATCCAATGGCATTGACCTTCGCGTTGAGCGAATCTGCTTATTCGTCATCAAGGACAGGGCGGTGGTCGATTTTCGCCTCATTCACTCCCACGGTATCATGGAAAACACCCTCAATCTCCCAGGTCAGGCGCAGTCTAGCACCCTGAGCCGCATTCACGAGGCATCTGCCAAGTTTCAGCGCTATAAAATCCTGCTGCGTCGCCGCTGGTGGTTCTTGCTGCTGACCGCTAGCATTGGCGTTTGTGTTCAGGCACTACGCATCACGGGGCACCCCCAGGAGTTTCGTTCTCTGGCTAAACTCGTGGCTGGCGGGCAGATGGTGGCGAATGACAACTACACATGGAGGGAGCAGCAGGCTGATTTCTACGGCACCATCATCGAAACGGTGGAAAGCGCGGAAATGAAGCGGAGGGCGTTGGAGAGGGTGCGTGCGCTTCATCCCGATCTGAAGGATTCTGATGTGGAGATTCGTGTGGCTCAAACCAAGGGGTCTGCCATTTTCAACATTCTCGCAACGGGTTCCGAACCCAGATACACCAAGATCTTCCTCGACGCTCTCTTGGATGAGTTCATTGCCTTCCGTCAAAATATTCGTGAGCAGGCTCAAGGTAAGGTGCTTCAGCAGTTCCTCCAGGAAGTGGTGAACAAGCAGAAGGTCATGGAAGAGCGCAATGACAAGCTGACCAAATTTAGCGCGGCCAACAATGTCATCACCATCAACAACAGCAACAACACGGCCGCTCAGTTTCTAAACAATCTTCAGTCTCAGCGAGAAAGCCAGCGAACGATGCTGGCCGAGTTAAAACTGGCGCTGGCGAATGTCGATGCTGCGATGCAGTCTCGCGAACGCTTATTGAGTTCGGGGACGGCTGCCACATCAGGTGCAGTTCCGGTGCCTTCTGAAACAGCGCCTCCAAGTGGGGTGAAATCAGAAAGCGCTCCTGGCGGCATGGGTATGACGATGGCCGAGCAAGATTATCTGCGCACCAAGTCAAAAATCACCGAGTTACGGACGAAATTGGATTCCCTCCTGCTTCAGTTCAAACAGCAGCATCCGATGGTGCAGGATGTGTCAGAGGAACTGGCAACTCAAAGAGCACTTCTGAGTTCTTATTCCCAGCAAATTCAGGACGAGATGAGGGCACAGATGTCGGACGTTGAGCGTCGTGTTCAGGTGTTGGATGCCCAAATTATCGAAAAGGAAAAGGAAGCGCTCGATCTGGGTGCCAAACTTGCCCAGTACAAGCAGCTCGAAGAGGACGCCAAAGCTGCAAAGCTGTCCTGGGAGAAGATGTTTGAGAAAGTGGAGCAGTTCACAATCACCGCAAACACCTCGGCTGACTACGTGGGAATTCAGGAGCCTGCCACCGTTGCTGCAGAAAATGTTGAAGACTGGGTGATGCCCATCGTGGTTGGTCTGGTTGCTGGTATTGGTGCTGGAATCATTATCCTGCTACTCTTTGATCGCTTGGACGATCGCATGAACTCCTTCAGCGAGTTTCAGTCACTGTTCCCCGGAGAGGCCGTTCTAGGTCAGGTGCCTGAGCAACGGAATCGTGGTGATGTGGCCCTGCTGCGTCCCAACGATGATCGTCACCTTTACGCTGAAGCTTTCCGTAACGTGCGTTCTTCCATTCTCTTCAAGAACTGGCAGGGCAAGCCCCCCAAGAC
>CAXNGR010000041.1:0-11633 GCA_964201265.1 Verrucomicrobiaceae bacterium | reverse complement strand
TCCGTGCTTTCGGTGTGTTCCGTAGGCCATGATTTCTGGATGGCTGACGGGGCTAAAAGCCCCCTCTTCTTGGGAGACAGGGCAGCTGGGGGTGCCCACGGAAGACACGGAACCCACGGAAACCGGTATGTCTTTGGCTTGAGCCTTCCGTGCTTTCAGTGTGTTCCGTAGGCCATGCCTTCAGTTCAGAGGGTGGGTAAAAAATGGGAGCCGCTGTTTGCTGATCTTTTACCGCCCATCTTTGACCAGAGAAAGTGACTCTCTGTTCCACCCTCAAGACAAACGCGGCAGGACTTCGACGACATCGGCCAGGACGCGGCCGGAGCCGTGGCGCAATTCGTTGCAGCGGCCGAAGAGCATCTGGCCGCTCGTGGCACCGAGGAGGTCGGCGAGGCGTTGATCGACCGAAACGCGGAAGTAGCCGCGTGGATGGCTGGAATGGGGCACGGCGTATTGTTCCAGGATGGCTCCAAACGGGACGCGGCCTTCCAGCACGAGCTTTTGCGCTTCCTCGGGCAGGAGATCGAGGTGAATGCCGATGGCACCGAACTCCACCGGCATGCCATCGCTGCGGCGGTGCAGCACGGAGGCGCGGACGAGGTAGTTGCCGATGCGGGCGCGGGCGGCGACATCGAGATCGATCTCGCAGCCATGAAACTCACGCAGACGCGGGGTCATGTCCTTGTCATGCACCAGCAGGCTGCGTTCTTGCTCCGCCAGTGCCTCAGGCTCGACAAAGGTGACGCGTGGGCGAGCACTGCCGATGCCGTAGAAGAAAATGATGGGTGCCAGGATGTCCTCATCCTGTCGCGGTGCCTCGTTCATCGCATTCGTCATTCGAGTTTCGTCGTTCCCGCTCAGGTGTAGCGGGCGTACTGGCGGTGTTGCGGCAGGAAGAAGTCATGCAGCAGGCGGTCCACCTGGAGCAGTCCATCGCGCGTGAGCGTGATGCCCTCCGCGTCGAGCGTGGCGAAGCCTTCTTTCGCCAAGTAGTCGAGCTGCGGGCCAAAGTGCTTGCGCGGATCTTCGCCGAACTTCGCGATGTAGTAGGCGAACTCGCTGCGGCCGAGCTTGAGCTTGAGGATGAACTCGCGCACGAAGCGATCCTCAGGCGTGGTTTGATAGGCGCGGTAGATCGGCCGCTGACCGGCATCCACCGCCTGCATGTAGGGGCCGACATCGGACTGGTTTTGATAATGCACGCCGCCGAGATGGCCGAAGGAAGCGACGCCGCAGCTCAGCAGGTCCGCGCCTTCCCACAAGGCATCGCGATAGACGAATTTGATGCGCTGCGGATCCTTCACCACGGTGTAGGCGCTGGTGACGGTGTAACCGGACTTTTGGAATTCATCGAAGGCGTAGCTGACCCAGTCGCGCTTCGTCTGCCAGTCGGCCACGGGGGCGGTGACCTTGCCCTCGGCCTTCATCTGCTGGTACATGGTGGTGTTGAACGGCACCTCCATTTGATAAATCGTGACCGCGTCCGGCTGCATGGCGACGGCCTTGGCGACGGTGTCCTTCCAGTTGGCCGTGGTCTCGTTCATCATGCCGGCGATGAGGTCGATGTTGATGTGCTCAAAGCCGAGCGTGCGAGCAAAGCGATAGGCCTTGTCGATCTCGCCGCTGCGGTGAGCACGTCCGTTCGTTTCGAGGATGTGGTCGTCGAAATTCTCCACGCCGAGGCTCAGGCGCGTGACGCCGATGTCGCGAATGCCGGTGAGTTTGACCTCATTCAGTGTGCCCGGCTCGGCCTCGAAAGCCACCTCCGCCGCGCCATCCCATGAGACGAGGTCTTTCATGCGGTTGGTGAGGTCTTTGAGCTGCGGCACCGAGAGATAGCTCGGCGTGCCGCCGCCGAAGTACACGAAGTGCGCCTTGCGGCCCTGCAAGTAAGGCTGGCTGGCAAAACTCGCCATCTCGCGCATGCCTGCGTCGATGTAGGCCTTCACTTCCTGGGCGTTCTTGTCGGTGTACACCTTGAAATAGCAGAAGTGGCAGCGCTTGCGGCAGAACGGGATGTGAAAGTAAACGCCGAGCGGGATGTCAGCAGGCGCGGGGCGCTGGAGCACGGCCTCTACGAGGGGAACCTGGTCCGGTTTCCAGAAGGAAAACGGCGGGTAGTTGGAGACAAAGTAATTTCCAGCCTCGGTCTGCTCGACCTTCTTTTCCTCGGCTGGTTTTTCGAGTGTGGTTTGCATGGGGGTAAGATGAAAACGCTCCGCAGCGATGATTCTGGACACAAAGTCGGGAAGATGCAGGGAAGGTCAAGAATTCGTCAAGGAATGCTCAAGGGGCATCAACAGACCTGCTTACCCGCCTTGACGGGCGCAGCCTTGGCCGCTTGGCGGCTCTCACTTCCCGCGCACCAGCACCACACGGAAGCCGATGGTGTTTCGCCGCGTCTCGGCAGGCACCGGCATGCGGGCGGAGGCCAGCAGCTCTTCCGGCGAGGCGGTGCGCCAATTGCCACCACGCGTCGTGCCGAGGGATGGTTTCGCGGCTTCACCCGGTTTGGCGGCAGGGGGGGCCTCGAAATCCGTGTCCACCCACTCGGAGACATTGCCCGCGAGACCGGAAATGCCGCGCTCATTCGGCGTCAGCGCTGCCACCGGGGCAAGGAAGGGAAATTTATCCTCATAACCGGCGATGGCACTGTCCAGGCTGGCTTTGCGGGCGGAATTGATGTCCGCGAGGTTGTCCACCCCGTTCGGTGGCGGCCAGTCATAGCCCCAGGGATAAACCCCGCGAATGCGCCCATTACGCTCCTCTGGCGTGGCCCCACGTTCCGGCGGCAGTCCTGCGGCGCGGCTCCATTCTTCATCCGTGGGCAGACGGTACACATCCTTGGCATCAATGAGCCCGGCGTTGCGCTCGCGCTCGGTCAGCCAAGTGCAAAACGCGCGCGCCTCGTTTCGATCCACCCCCACCACCGGCAGAGCGCCGCCTTTGCCGCTGTCCTCCACCCGGCCCGGACGACGTGATTGAGTGGCCTTGGTGTATTCGATGAAATCACGATGCCGAATCTCCCAGGCGGAAATCATCACGTCCCCCAGCGGCACGAAATTCATGCCCAGGCTGTTCGCCTTCCACTGCCGACCGAAAGTGACCGCCTTGCGCGTCTGCATGTCCGCAAAAAGCTCCGCCTGCTCCCCTTCCCTCACCTCACCTTCCAGCACCACATCGGCGAAGCCTTCCTCCCGCAGTTCAAACTCCACCGGCCCGGTGCGCACGCGGGGCAGTTCCAGCGGTGTCTCGCCGAGCAATTGCTCATGTTGAAACACCCGCACCTTCTCCGGCTGGCTGTGCACGATCACGCTGCCGTAAGTCTGGCGCTCCACGCGCAGATGAAACGCGCGCCAGTTTTTTTCCTCTGAAGGATCGGTTTCCACCTCGCGCCCATCCGGCATCTCCTCGGCCGCAGGTAGCCCGCTGTCCACAAAGTAAAACGGCTCCACCGCATAATGATGCTCCTGGCTCAAAAACGCCTCGCTGCGATCTCGATCCGTCAGCCAGTAGCGAAACGCCTCCGCGTCGCCGTCCGGCACCACCACGAGGTAAGCCGACTGCGCGTCCTTGCCTTGCTGGTAGCGCACCACCTTGCCCTCGAACGAGCGCCCCGTGGCCTCCAGGAAGCGGCGGAAGAATTTCATCTCCACCGGCTCCAGGCTAAGATGCCCACCGGGCCCCGGTTTGAACTCCATGCCGAGGCTGTTCATCCAGCGTTCACCTTTCTGCGGCAGGCGCGAGGCTTCCATCTTCAGATCAAACTGCGCCGGTTTCGCGTCTGAGGCGATGTGCTCGATCTCGATCTGTTTGTGCCCCGGCATGCGAAGCTGATAGATCACCGGCACGCCCTCGGCCGGATTGAGTTCGAGCGGCGTTTCGCCCATTTTTTCCTCGCCCGCGAACACCACCGCACCAGGCGGGGTTGTCACGATTTTCAAACGTGGCACGCTGTTGTTCATCGCGACCATGGCTCTTGTGCGCTGGTTTTGCGCCAGCCACATGCCAAAGCCCACCGCCACCGCCAGCACCAGCGCCACCAAACCAGCCGCAATCCATGACCACATCAGCTTGCGCGAGGATGGCAGCGGCTCACCGCGCAACGCCAGAGCCATCTCACGCGCATTGACGAAACGCCCCTTGGCCTTGGGAGCGCAGGCCGTGCAGATCGCATCCTGCAGCCTGCGCCAGACTTCCAAATCCGCGCCTGATTCAGAGCATGAAGGAAGATCCGGGAAATCCAGCCGGTCTTTGCCCGTGCTGGCCTCATAAAGCACCATGCCGAGGGAAAAAATGTCTGACGCCGCCGTGCCCGGCCCTTCGGGAGCCACAAAGCCCTCCGTGCCCACAAAACTCCGCTGTCCCAGCAACGCCACGAGTCCGATGTCCGCCAGACGACATGCGCCGTCGATGAAGATCAGGTTCGACGGCTTCACGTCGCGATGAATCAGTTGGTTGCGGTGCAGGTAATCCAGCCCCTCTGCAATCGACGCGCCCAGCTTGATGCACTGCTCCGCCGCCACGCGCTTCTCACGCTTCATCTGCAAGCCCAGCGTGTGCGGTTTGTAAGTCGCCGCGTCGATGTTGCGCCCACGCTCCACATCATCCGCCAGCTCCATCACATAATAATAAAAGCCTTCCTGATCACTGCGCCCCACCTGCAAGATCGGCACCAGTCCTTCATGGCGGCGCGAGATTGGCTCGAAATGCTTCAGCGCCTCAAACTCGCGCTCAAACGACTCCGGCCGGTCATAATCCTCCCGCCACACCACTTTCACCGCCCGCAGCACGCCGGTCGCGCTCCGGGCCAGCCACACCTCGCCAAACGCGCCGCGTCCGATGAGACGGATCGTCTCGTGATCACGAATGTCCGGCGGAGTACGGGTCGAGGGCTGCATGAAAGGTTGGTTTCAACGAATTACACTGCAAGCCAGTCCCGATGTCGAGCAGCGAAGTGCCAAAACTCGCGATGGCCGCATGAAGCGCTGGCGTTTTGAGCGTTGCGGTCTTGGATGGGCGCTTCTCATGACTTCAGAACCCACCGGGCATCCTCGCGGCATCTACACGCTGTTCTTCACGGAAATGTGGGAACGCATGAGCTACTACGGCATGCGGGCGCTGCTGGTGCTCTTCATGGTCGATCAGGTGCAGAAGGGCGGCATGGGACTCACGGATGAAACCGCCACCGCGATCTACGGAATCTACACCGCCGTGGTTTACATGGCAGCGTTGCCCGGCGGCTGGATCGGCGACCGCCTGCTCGGTGCCAAGTCGGCGGTGTGGTATGGCGGCATCGTCATCGCCCTCGGACATCTCGTTTTGGGTATCCATCGCGTGGAGACCTTCTATGTCGGGCTGCTTATCGTGGCGCTCGGCTCCGGCCTGCTGAAATCAAACATGAGCGCGCTCGTGGGCCAGCTTTATCCCGAAGGCGGCGCAAGGCGTGATGCTGGCTTCACCTTGTTTTACATGGGCATCAATCTCGGCGGTTTCATGGGGCCGATGATCTGCAGCGGCCTTGGCGAGTCCATCGGCTGGCGCTGGGGCTTCATGGCAGCGGCAGCGGGTATGTTTCTTGGGCTGGTGCAGTTCAAGCTGACCCGCCACAAGATCGCCGAGTATGGCAACCGTGTGGAGCATCCGGGCCAGAATGTGCGGCGTGAATGGCTGGTCTTCGGCACTTCGATGCTGCTCATGATTGTCTTCACCGTGCTGTGCGTGGCCGGTGTGTTTCATTTGGATGTGATGTGGCTCTCCAAATGGACCGCCTCTGTCATCGTGGCGATCGCCAGCCTGTTCTTCATCTGGGCCTTCGGCTTTGCCGGACTGAACACCGAAGAGAAAAAGCGACTGGGCGTGATCGTGGTGCTGTTTCTGGCCTCGGCGCTGTTTTGGGCCGGTTTTGAGCAAGTAGGATCGTCCTTCAGCATCTTTGCCGAGCGCTTCACTCTGCGGCAGTTCCTCGGCTATGAGATTCCGGCCGGCTGGTTCCAATCCTTGAACCCGCTGATGGTCATCGGACTGGCACCGTTGATCGCCATCATGTGGGTCAAGCTCGCCAAACGCAATCTTGCCCCCTCGCTGACCGTGAAAGTCTCTTGGTCACTGCTCATGCTCGCGATAGGCTTCGCCGTGGCCGCCTGGGCGGCGCAGCGGGCACTCAGCACCGGCGCTGTGTGGCCGACGTGGCTCATGTCCGTCGTTTTGATCCACACCTTGGGCGAATTGTTCCTGAGTCCTGTCGGTTTGAGCGCCGTGACGAAACTATCGCCGCCTCGCCTCACTGGTCAGATGATGGGCATCTGGTTCCTCGGCAGCGCCTTGGGAAATATCCTCGCCGGTCTGCTCGCAGGCGAGGTCACAGGCGATGCCACGTCTCAAATGCCCGCGCGTTTCATGGAAGTTGTCGCCACCGCCGGCATCTCCGGCCTCGTGCTACTGCTGCTCGCGAAGCCGATCACTAAACTGATGCCGGGCATCAAGTGAATGAGCGACCCACCTCACAAAAAAACCAGTTTCAGATCGAAAAGCATCGAAAAAGCCGCATGGAAACGCGGTATTGACAGGGCACATCACATTTCAGAGCATCACCTCATCGAATCATGAAGAAATATAACGTCGGAATCATCGGATACGGCTGGGCCGCCAGCGCTCACATCGAAGCCATCAACAAGACCACCCAGGGCCAGGTCACCGCGATCTACTCCTCACGTCCGCTGGACGACGCGGAACTCACCGCGAAGCATGGCACGCCAATCAAGAGCTACAGCGACCTTGATGCGATGCTCGCCAACCCGGACATCCACGTCGTCGATATTTCCAGCTACCCCAGCCAGCACCGCAACCAGGCCGTGGCCGCCGCGAACGCCAAGAAGCACATCATCTTGGAAAAGCCGATGGCCAATTCCCTTCAGGAAGTGCGCGAAATCGCCGCTGCCGCCAAAGCCAACGGCGTGAAGGGCTGCGTGTGCTTCGAGTGCCGCTTCTCCAACCAGTTCCAAGTCACCAAGGCGCTCATCGACGAGGGCCTGCTCGGCACCTTGCACTATGGTGAGGTCGATTACTACCACGGCATTGGCCCCTGGTACGGCCAGTTCCGCTGGAACACGGGCAAGAAAGACGGCGGCAGCGCCCTGCTCACCGCCGGCTGCCACGCGCTCGACGCCCTGCTCATGGTCATGGGCAACGAAGTGGACAGCGTTACCAGCTTCTCCACCAAATCAAAGAGCGACATCTTCAAGCCTTACGAGTACGACACCACCAGCGTGACCCTCATCCACTTCAAGAACGGCAGCATCGGCAAAGCCGCTGCCGTGGTGGACTGCCTCCAGCCCTATTACTTCCACACGCACCTCTGTGGCAGCCAGGGCAGCCTGCTGGACGACAAGTTCCACTCGATGAAGCTGCACACCGACAAGCACGCCTGGAGCAAGCTCTCCATGAAGATGCTCGATTCCGGCGATGTGAGCGACCATCCGTATCAAAGCCAGTTCCAAGCCTTCTTCGACGCTCTGGACGAGGGCAAAGACATGCCGCTGACCAGCTTCCCCGAAGCGCTGAAGAGCTTCGAGGTCATCTTCGCCTCCGACAAGAGCGCGGAACTCGGCGGCAAGCCGGTGAAGATCGCGGACCTTGGGTGAAACTAGCTTTGCTGCAAAATCGACCGTAATCGGGCCATTCCTGGCCCGTGCCTCGGAGGGGCAGAAATGCCCCTTCTTCTCAAGTTCGGTTACTCAGCGAATCACGCCCCAGTTTCTTCCCAGCGGGAAATAACAGAACAGTGCTGGACCCACGAGGTTGCGCTCTGGCACCGCACCCCACACGCGACTGTCGGAGCTGTTGTAGCTGTTGTCTCCCATGGCGAAATACTGTTCGAGGCGCAGCCTGACATGCTCATACGAGCCGCCGACACTGGCCGCAGGGCCATAGCCTTTGTAGCCATTCACGGGTTGGCTCTCGGTACCACTCATCACGCGCTTAAAGCCCGCTTCCTCGGCCACCTTGCCGTTGATTTTGAGCCTGGGGGAATCAACCTCCAACTCATCCCCAGGCACGGCGGCTAGGCGCTTGATATAATGCTGAGAACCCTGCTCTTCCGGCACACCGATGGCGCTGATGTTGTTCGTGGTGAAGACAAACACCTCCCCGCGCACCGGGCGGCGGAAATGGTAGGCGAATTTGTTCACCAGCACATGGTCGCCAGTGTCCACCGTGCCACGCGCCAGTAGCTGGCCTTTGGTGATGGCTTTTCCAGCCAGCGAGCCCTCATAATAGCGGCGGCTGTTGTCAGGCGTGTACCTGGGGTCCTCTTTCGGTGCCGCCCCCACATACTGGAAGAGGCCCAGATTGTGCCGCACGGTGGTGAGTTGGGCCTTGGGCGCCCAGATCCACTGCGTTTCCCCATCCGCGAAGTGCAGACGGCAGTGGGCGAAGAATCCGAGGAAGCTGTGCTCGGTCAGCGGCTCTTGATCGCTCAAAACACCGGTGTGATTCGCCACCACGTTGAAGTAGCTGCGGCCTGTCGCCCAGTCTTTGCAGCGGGAGAGAATGTTGGGCGTCGGATCTTCTTCGGTGTGTTCCGCCACCAGTCCGTAAAGCGTGGGCTGCATCGAGCCGGTGGGAATCTTGAAGGGCTGCGCAATGTAACTGCGGATGCCCAGTGCGATGACGATGGCGACAAAGAACACCTCAATGTTGTCCGCGATCTCGGAGGTCGCCGCATGCGGCAGCGCACGCTCGCAGGTGTTGTTGATCTCGGTGGTGAGCGTGTCAATGCGAGCACGGTCCCGTGACTTCATCGCATCTTCCAGACTCGTGCGCAGGGTCACGATTTCCTCTAGCTTCGCAGCCGGCAACACGTCACGCTTGTAGTTGATGAAACGCGTCACCCCTTTGTGCAGGAGCTTGGCGTGCTTGAGGTAACGGGGAGTGAGGAAAAGCATGGCGATGGTAAACGGTCAGTTGTTCTTCAAGACTTCAATGAAGGCTTCCTGCGGGATGTTCACGCGACCGATGGATTTCATGCGCTTTTTGCCCTCTTTCTGCTTTTCGAGGAGCTTGCGTTTGCGGGAAATGTCGCCGCCGTAGCACTTGGCGGTCACGTCTTTGCGCAGGGCGCTGATGGATTCACGGGCGATGATCTTGCCACCGATGGCGGCCTGGATGGCAACGACAAAGAGCTGCTGCGGAATGACTTCCTTCAGCTTCGCGCAGAGCTGGCGGCCACGGCTCTCGGCCTTGCTGCGGTGGACGATGCAGGAGAAGGCATCCACGGGTTCGCTGGCGATGAGGATGTCCATCTTGACCAGTTCGGCAGCCTGAGTGCCCGCGTGCTCGTAGTCCATGCTGCCATAACCACGCGTGATGGATTTGAGCTTGTCATTGAAGTCCACGAGGATTTCGTTCAACGGCATGACGGTGTGCAGCAAAACGCGGCGGTCGTCGAGCGTCTCGGTGTTGTTCACCACGCCACGCTTGTCCATGACGAGCTGCATCATGTCGCCGATGTACTCGTTCGGGATCATGACGTTCACTTTCACGATCGGTTCACGGATCTCGTCGATCTCGTTCGCAGGCGGCAGGAAGGTGGGATTGTCCACCTGGAGCTCGGTGCCGTCGGTCCTCCTCACGTCGTAAATGACGGATGGATACGTCGAAATGACGTCCATGTTGAACTCACGGCGCAGGCGCTCCTGGACGATCTCCATGTGCAGAAGGCCCAGGAAGCCGCAACGGAAGCCGAAACCGAGCGCGGCGGAGCTTTCCGCCATGAATGTGAAGGCCGCGTCGTTGATCTGGAGCTTGCCGACCGCAAGTTTCAGCGCCTCGAAGTCATCTGTGCTGACCGGATAGATGCCGCTGAAGACGAGTGGGTGGATTTCTTTAAAGCCGGGCAACGGCTCGGGAGCAGGTTTGCGGGTCTCGGTCAGCGTGTCACCGATCTTCACATCAGCGGTGGTTTTGACGTTGGCGATGATGTAGCCGACGTCGCCAGCCTCCAGTTTTTCGCAGGGGACCATCTTCGGGCGGAAGGTGCCAACGTCTTTGATTTCGGACTCGTTGCCCGAGGCCATGAGGCGCACCTTTTGACCACGCGTGATGGTGCCGGAGATGACGCGGACATAACTGACGACTCCGCGATACGGATCGAAGATCGAATCGAAGACTGAGGCTCTCAGGTAGCCGTCGCCGGGATCTGTCGGCGGCGGAATGAATGCCACGATGGCCTCCAGGATGTCCACGATGCCGATGCCCATTTTGGCGCTGGCAGGCACGGCTTCGTCCGCTGAAAGCTGCAGGATGTCCTCAAGCTGGCGCTTCACTTTCTCGACGTCGGCGCTGGGGAGGTCGATTTTGTTGATGATGGGGACGACGTGCAGGTTTTGCTGCAAGGCCAGGTTCAAATTGGCCACAGTCTGGGCCTCCACGCCTTGGCTGGCATCGACCAGGAGCAACGCACCTTCACAGGCAGCCAGTGAGCGACTGACTTCGTAGCTGAAATCGACGTGTCCGGGCGTGTCGAGCAGGTTGAGCTTGTAGATCTGGCCGTTTTTGGCCTTGTAGTTCATGCACACCGGGTGCGCCTTGATGGTGATGCCGCGTTCGCGCTCAAGATCCATCGAATCCAGGAGCTGGTCCTGCTGCTGCCTTACCGTGATGGTCTGTGTCGTCTCCAGCAGCCTGTCCGAGAGTGTGGTTTTCCCATGGTCGATGTGGGCGATGATGGAGAAGTTGCGGGTGTTGGCAATGGACATTCGGGGAGCTTGGAAGGGGGGGGCGCGTATTTAGTCCATGGCCGTCTGGAATGCAATTGCGATGCTTGCAGCACAAGCCAGACACAGGAATGAATGCGGCATGAAACGCGAATTACTTTCCGAAGAAGCCCTTCAGACAGCACTGGCCTACCTACCCGGCTGGCAGCTCGCAGGTCGTGAACTGGTGCGAGAATTCCGCTTCGACAGCTACTTGGCAGGCATCGAGTTCGTGAATCGAGTCGCCCAGGAGGCCGAAGCGCTGAATCATCACCCCGAAATGCACGTTGGCTGGTGCCAAGTCACTGTGAGACTGACCACCCACAGCGCGGGCGGCTTGACCGGCCTTGATGTGACACTCGCCGGAAATATCAGCACGGTTTGAACTCAGCGAGCGACCGCCGCCGTGTCCCGATTGACCTTCTGTCCTGAAGGGTCAATGACATCAACCGTGACAAAGATGATGATGTTTTTTGTCTCGGTTTCTGTGACCTCGCTGCGGAAAAAACGGCCCAAAAAGGGCATATTGCCCAGGATCGGAATCCGGTCGTCCACCAAAGTCTTTTTCTGCACTTTCGCACCGCCCAGAACCACCGTGGCCCCGTCCCAAATCTTGACCGAGGTGGCGGTTTTTCGCGTTTTGAAGACGGGTTGAAGAATGAAGTTGGGGGTGATCAATTGCTCAGGCTGTGCAAGAGGCAAAAATCCCCCGCTAGTGAATAGAAAACTAGTGCTGGCGGGTGAATAGATAGGTGAGCCATAGTTCACAAACCCCTCAAAGTCCGTTAACTCAGGCGTAAGGGTCAGTTCCACAGTCCGACCGTCCTCGGAGATCACAGGTTCCACCTCCAGAAGCACTCCGGTTTTTCTCATTTCAAA
>CAXNGR010000040.1:0-11738 GCA_964201265.1 Verrucomicrobiaceae bacterium | reverse complement strand
TTCTTCCGGCCAGCAGCTATGTGTTCGAGATCTCCGCCGTGGATCGCAAGGGGCATGTGTCGCCGCCGCTGCGCACTGCGGCGATGACGTGGTGAGCGGAAAGACGCCGGGGGCATCCGCGTAGATTGCCGCACATGTTTCGCAGTTTTGTCTGGCTTCTGTTTTCTCTCGGTTCCGCTTTCGGAGCGGGGATGAGCCTGGAGGAAGGCAAAAAACATTGGGCGATGCTGCCACCGCAGGCCAGGCCCGGGGCCACTATCGGCAGCCTCGTGGAGACCAAGCTGGCGGAGAAAAAACTCAAGCCAAACGCACCCGCGAGTCGTACCGCGCTGGTGCGGAGGCTGCACCTCGATCTCACAGGCCTGCCACCGCCTGACTTAGCCGATAAATCCGACCTGGCTGACGTGGTGGATGCTCTATTGAAGAGTCCGCACTTCGGCGAGCGCTGGGGGCGACACTGGCTGGATGTCGCGCGTTACGCGGACAGCAACGGGCGCGACCGGAATGTCATGAACTACCACGCGTGGCGCTATCGCGACTACGTGATCGCGTCGTTGAATGCGGACAAGCCTTACGATGTGTTCATTCAGGAGCAGGTCGCGGGGGATTTGATGCCGGCGAAGGACACCGCGCAGCGTGACGAGCGACTCACGGCCACCGCCTTCCTCGCGCTGGGCGCGAAGGCCTTCGAGGAGCTGAAGCAGGACCTGTTTCACATGGATGTCGTCGATGAGCAGATCGAGGTCATCAGCCGTGGCGTGCTGGGGCTGTCGGTGGCTTGTGCGCGTTGTCACGATCACAAATTCGACCCCATCCCCACGGCCGACTACTACGCCATCGCGGGCATTTTGCGCAGCACGCAGCCGCTTTACGGCCATGGGCCGCGTGGCATCAAGACGACGATGTTTCACCACACGGAGTTTCATCCGCTCGGTGGTGAGGCGGGGCAAAAGTTGGCTCCTGCGGCGCTCGCTTACTTCACGAAGCTGGATGCGGACATGCTCGCCATGCACACGGCGCGTAGCGATCGCTACCGCATCGAGAAGCGGCTGCCGGAGGCAAAGCGCGCGGTCGAATCGACCGCTGGAACTGCCAAAGCGAAGGCGGAGGCCGATTTGAAGGCCATGGAGGCCGAGATCGCCGAGTGGAACGTCAAAATCAAAAAACTCGAAGACGATGTGGAGGCGCTCAAAGACGCCGCGCCGCTGCAACCGGCCTGGACGATGGGCGCACGTGATCGCGAGGCCATTGCCGACTGCCGCATCCACATCCGCGGCGAAACGACGAGCCTCGGCGACTCGGTGCCGCGCGGCTTTTTGCGGGTGATTTCGATTCCTGGTGCCAAACCGCCATCGAAGTCGCAAAGCGGCCGCCTGGAGCTGGCGCAGTGGCTCACGCATCGCGACAATCCGCTCACCGCCCGCGTGATGGTGAACCGCGTTTGGCAGAAGCTCTTTGGCCGTGCCCTGGTGACCACGCCGGATGATTTTGGCGTGAATGGCGCAAAGCCTAGCCATCCCGAGCTGCTCGATTACCTCGCCGTGCGCTTCATGCAGCAGGGCTGGAGCGTGAAGAAGCTCATTCGCGAGATCGTGCTCAGCCAGGCCTATCAGCGCAGCACCGATCAATCACCCGGCGGCCTCGAAAGTGATCCTGACAACGTGTGGCTCTGGCGCATGGCACCACGTCCGGTCGAGGTGGAGGTGCTGCGCGATTCGATTCTCGCGCTCAGCGGCCAGCTTGATCCGTATCCGCCGCAGAAGCCGTTCCTGGATCGGTTTCATCCGCAAAAGGACGCGGAGCTTTTCACCTTCAAGCCCTTCCTGACGGTCGAGACCATCGTGGATCATCATCGCAGTGTGTATCTGCCCGTGGTGCGCGGCACGCTGCCGGAAATGTTTCCGCTCTTCAACTTCGCCCCGCCGGAGCGGCCCGTGGCACAGCGCGAGGAGAGCCTCGTGCCCGCTCAGTCGCTCTTCTTGATGAACAACGCCTGGGTCCTCGAACAAGCCCGCCACACCGCCACGCGCCTGCTCAGTGACACGACTCTGACCGACGACGCTCAACGCCTGCGCAGGCTTTACGAACGCGCTTTCTTCCGCGCTCCCACTCCTGCAGAGCAAGCGCGTGCTCTCGCCTATTTGAAAACCGGCGGCCCCGAGACCGCGTGGACCTCTCTTTGCCAAACCATCATCGCCAGCGCGGAGTTCCGCGTGGTGAGATGATCAACGGAAGTTCGTCATGCCCACCCGCAAACCCAAATCACAAACCCTCGCCACATCTCCTGCGCGTCTCGCTCGTGGTCGGGCCCGCGAGGATGCGCGGTTCACCGCTGTGGCTCCTGCTGGCGACATGCCAGAGGCATACGGCAGTCTTCTGAGCGAGATCAAGAGCCGCCTCACTCAGGCACGCCTGCGCACCGTGCTGGCGGCCAATGCGGCGATGGTGGTGGCCTACTGGGACGTGGGCTGCTCCATCTTAGCCCGCCAGCAGGCCGAGGGCTGGGGCGCAAAGGTCATCGATCGCCTCTCCGCAGATCTGCGCCGTGCCTTCCCTGACATGAGCGGGCTCTCGCCGCGTAATCTTAAATACATGCGTGCCTTCGCCGCTGCGTGGCCGGATGGAGCAATTGTGCAACAGGTGGTTGCACAATTGCCGTGGAAGCAAAACATCGCGCTGCTGGATAAGCTCAAAACGCCCCAGGAGCGGCTTTGGTATGCGCAAAAAGCGGCGCAGCATGGCTGGTCGCACGCCATCCTGACCCTGCAAATCGAATCCCAGGCTCATCAGCGCAGCGGAAAGGCGCAGAACAACTTCCCACTCACTCTGCCGCCTGCGGACTCGGATCTCGCTGCGCAGATTTTCAAAGACCCGTATCTCTTCGACTTCATCGGCACGGGTGATCCGCGAAGGGAGCGCGAGGTCGAACAGGCGCTCGTCGATCACATCCAGCGCTTCCTGCTCGAACTCGGTGCCGGGTTCGCTTTCGTCGGCAAGCAGGTGCATTTGGAGGTCGGTGGTCAGGATTTTTATCTCGACCTCTTGTTCTATCATCTGCGACTGCGGCGCTACGTCGTCGTCGAGCTGAAGCACCGCGAGTTTCAGCCAGGCGATGCCGGACAGATGAATCTTTATCTGTCCGCAGCGGACGATTTGCTCCGTCATGCCGATGACCATCCCACCATCGGCTTGCTGCTGTGCAAAGGCCGCAACAAGCTCGTCGTCGAGTATGCGCTGCGTGGCATCGAAAAGCCTATCGGCGTGGCAGAATGGGCCACACAGCTCGTCGAGAATCTTCCCGCTGAGTTTGAGTCAAGTCTGCCCACCGTGGCGCAGATCGAAGCCGAACTCGCCAGCCATGTGAAATCGAGTGCCAAGCCACGTTCTAAAAAGTGAACTCACCCATGCACACCCGCCGCCAGCTCCTTCAGCAAGCCTCCGCAGGTTTTGGTTATCTTGCGTTTGCAGGTATGGCTTCGGCGGAGAGTCGGCTGGCTTCGCATTTTCCGGCGAGGGCAAAGCGCGTTATCTTTCTGTGCATGCGCGGCGGACCGTCGCACATGGAGACGTTTGATCCGAAGCCGGAGCTTACGCGGCGGCATGGCGAGCCAGGACGCAACAAAGGCACAAAGATGCTCGGCTCGCGCTGGAAGTTCGCGAAGCATGGGCAGAGCGGCATCGACATCGTGGAGCTGTTTCCTGAGCTGGCGAAGCAGGCGGACAAGCTCTGCGTGCTGCGCGGTATGCACACGGACAATGAGAACCATCCGCAGGCGCTGCAGCAGCTCCACACGGGCAGTTTTCAGTTTGTGCGGCCGTCGATGGGCTCGTGGACGGTTTACGGACTCGGATCGGAGAACGAGAGCCTGCCCGGCTTCATCAGCATTAATCCGCTCACCGCGCTCGGCGGCTTGAGTTACTACTCCAGCGCGTTTTTGCCTGCGTCCACCTCCGCGACCTTGCTCGGCAATGCCAACCAGCCAGGTGCGAAGCTCCAGCTCGGCAACATCACCAATTCACGTCTCGACAACTCCGCGCAGCGTCAGCAGCTCGACCTCTTGCAGGCGATGAATCGCGATTTGCTCGCGCAAACGGGCGATCCGCGCGTGGAAGGCATCATTTCATCCTACGAGCTGGCCTTCCGCATGCAGGGCGAGCTGCCGCGCGTGATGGATCTCAGCGGCGAGAGCAAAGCCACGCTGGAACTCTACGGCGCGGACAAATCGCCCACCGAAACCTTTGGCCGCCAGTGCTTGCTCGCGCGTCGATTCGCCGAGGCGGGCGTGCGTTTCATCGAGATCAGCCACATGGAGTGGGATCTGCACGGCTCACTGCAAAGCGGCATGACACGCAACTGCTCGCAGATCGACAAACCCATCGCGGGCTTGCTGCACGATCTCGACCAGCGTGGATTGCTGGAGGACACGCTCGTGCTTTGGGGCGGTGAGTTTGGCCGCACGCCCGATGATGCCACGCAGGACGGCCGCGGGCACAATAACAAGGGCTACAACATGTGGATGGCCGGCGGCGGTGTGAAGGCCGGCCACATCCACGGCGCGACGGACGATCTCGGCATTGAGGCCATCGACGGCAAGATGCACATCCACGACCTGCACGCGACCATGCTGCACCTGCTCGGCCTCGATCAAGAACGCCTCACCTTCCGTTACGGCGGTCGCGATTTCCGGCTCACCGATGTGCAGGGCAAGGTGGTGAAGGAGATTTTCGTATGAAGACAACCTTCTTCGTCCTGCTAGCGGCTGCTTTCGCCACTGCTGCCGAGCCCGTCCGCATCGGCAAAGAGCATCAGCTTTTCCTCGATGATCACCTCATCGAGCACACGGAGCATCTCACGCGGCAGGTGCAGCAGGCGCGGAAGCATGAGGCGAATCCCATGATCGTGCCGCGGGCGAAATGGGAGCCGGAGGGCTACTTTTTGCCGTCGGTGATCTTTGATGACGAGGAGCGCCTCTTCAAAGCGTGGATCGATGGCGGCGGGCCGGGTGTGTTTTACTTCACCAGCAAGGACGGCATCAACTGGGAGCGGCCGAAACTGCATCTGTTTCCCGAGTTCGACGCGGAGCCGACGAATCGCGTGATCCTCAGCGGCTTTGAGTTCGATCAAAAAGAAGCTCCGCCGGACAAGCTGGCCTATTTGCGCTCCCGCGAGCGAGGATGGACCTACTTTTGCTACGCGAGCGGCGTCATCAAAGACAAGCGCGAGACCGATCCGCAAAAGCGCTACAAGATGGCTTACCTCTGGATCGACCGGAAGTTCCAGCGCACGCCCACCTCGAAGCCGGGCAATCTCACCGCGCTGGGCGTCGCCTTCAGCCCCGATGGCATCCACTGGACGCCACACAACGAGCCCGCGAGCTACGCGACTCTCGATGCGCCGATCCATGTGAACTGGGACGAGAAGCGTCAGCGTTGGATCATGCTCGGACGTGCCTTCGGAGTCGTCACGGATGAAAAAAAGGCCGCGCAGGCCGCCGAGCCGAATCTGCAATACAACGCGGGTCGCGCCGTGATCCGCTGCGAAAGCACCGACTTCATCCACTGGACGCCGGAGAAGGGTGATCTCGTCATGGCGAGCGATGCGCAGGACTCGCCCACCACGGAGATTTATGACATGCGCAGCATTCCGTATGCCGGGCTGCACATCGGCCTCGTGCACATGTTTCTGAACAATCCCGACAGCGTCACGCTGCCCATCCAGCTCGCTGTGAGTCGCGACAACAAAACCTGGCAGCGCCTCAGCGACCGCTCGCCCTTCCTCGCGCAGGGCGGCTTTGGCGAATGGGATCGCAGCGTCATCTCGCCGCCCACAACCGATCCGCTCGTCGTCGGTGATGAGCTGTGGTTCTACTACACCGGTCGCAACGGCCTGCACAGCACGCGCTGGATTCCCGAGGACAATCCGAAGCTGCTGGCCGGTGTGTCGCCGTATCGTGGCTCACTCGGCCTCGCCACGATCAAACGCGACCGCTTTGTCGCCATGGAGGGCAATTACCGCCCTGGCATTCTGCGCACAAAGCCCTTCATTCACGATGGCGGCACGCTGCATGTGAATGCGGCCGTGAAATTTGGTCGTCTCACCATCAGCCTGCTCGATGAAGCCGGCACCGCACTTCAAAAAGTCACGCTCAACGAACGCGACGCCACCGAAATCGCCATTCCCGAGCTCACCAAGCTCTCCACGAGAAAAGGCCAGCCCGTGCGACTCGAGTTCAGCGTGCAGAATGGCAGCTTGTTCTCGTTTTGGATGGAGTGAAGGAGCGCACTCCTCGTGAGGAAGCGGACATTCAGGCCGTAAAGGTTGCTCATGAAAGCTCTCCTCAGTCTCGTTTTGCTCTTCCCCTTGGCACTCGTCGCGCAAACGCCCGAGTGGAAAGCGGCGGCCGCGAAGGCGGTCATCACGCCGCAGGAGCCCATGTATCTTGCCGGATTCGCAGGTCGGGAAGTGCCAGCCGAGAGCACGGCGATGGAGTTGTTCGCGAAGACGCTCGCGATGGAGGACAACGCGGGAACACGCTTCGTGATGGTGACGCTCGATCTCGTCGAGGTGACGTATCAGTTGCGTGAGGCGGTCGCGAAGGCAGCGAAAGCGAAGTTTGGCTTGCCGGAGAAGTCGCTGCTCATGAACTGCTCGCACACGCACTGCGGGCCGGAGCTGAAATACACAGAGCTGGAGTTCATGGGCCTCACCGATCCACTGCGGAAGGAGCGATGCCTGCGCTACAACGCCTTTCTCACCGAGAAGATCGTCGGCATCATCGGCGAGGCTTTGAAAGCACTCGCACCGGCCACGATCAGCTATGGTCATGCGCGATGCGGATTCGCGATGAACCGTCGCCTGAAGAGCGATAAGCCGACGGGCGATCCGTATTTGAACAGCCCGAATCCCGAGGGCGTGGTCGATCACGATGTGCCGGTGCTCACGGTGACGACGGCCGACAACAAGCTCGCGGCTATCCTGTTCGGCTACGCCTGCCACAACACGTCGATGAGCATCAAGCAGTGGCACGGCGACTACGCGGGCCACGCGCAGGCGATGATCGAGGAGGCGCATCCGGGCACCATCGCGCTCTTCATGATGGGCTGCGGCGGCGATCAGAATGCGTATCCGCGCTTCAGCCCCATCTTCAGCATGAGGCATGGCCAAAGCCTCGCTACGGCGGTGGAAGCAGCCATCGACGCGAAGCCCAAACCCATCCACGGCCCGCTGCGTCTCGACTGGCAGACGACGCGCCTCGATTACGAATCCATTCCGACCGCCGCCGATCTCGAAAAGCACCTGGAGACCAGCAGCGGCTATGATCGTAAGTGGGACGAGCGTCGCTTGTTCGCGCTGAAGAAGGGCGAGCTGCGCGATCACTATGACTTCCCGGTGCAACTCGTGCGTTTCGGCGATGATTTGACCTTTGTCGGCCTCAGCGGCGAGACCTGCGTGGACTACTCGCTGCGTTTGAAACGCGAGTTCACCGGCCCCGGCAGTCTGTGGGTCGCGGGCTACTGCAACGACGTGCTCGCCTACATCCCTAGCAAGCGCGTGCTGCACGAAGGCGGCTACGAGGCCTATCGTTCCATCATTTACTGGTCGAATCCGCTGCACCCCGAGAAGTTCGCCGACTCGCTGGAAGAACGCATCATCAGCAAGGTGCACGAGATGTGGAAGTGAACGCATGCTGGATGCACATGATGAAAACCAAAAATCTGGCTCACTGATTTGCCCTAGAAAATGGTAAAGTAGATTATTACATGAAGACGCTGCTGCTCACGGTTTTCCTTGGCCTTGCTGCCACCGCCCTCGCCGAGCTCACACCCAGCGAGCGCGAACTGATCCAACAACTCGGTCCCGGCACGCCGGAGCCGACGTTGCTCTGGCCGGACAAGCCGCCGCAGTTCCTCGAAAACGCCGCGCCGGAGGTCATTAAGGACAACCAGACCATCCAAAGCGTCTCGGTGCCCACCATCACGCCGTATCTGCCGCCGAAGGAGAATCGCAACGGCATGGCGATCGTCGTGTGTGCCGGTGGCGGCTATGGCGGGCACGCGTGGAAGACACACGTCGTGTATGCCGCGCAGGTCTTCAATCCGATGGGCGTGGCCGTCATCGGCCTCAAATACCGCACGCGTCCGCCGCACCTCCTGCCGAACGAAGGCATCCAAGCGCTCACCTTGCTCGATGCGAAACGCGCCATGCGACTCGTGCGGCATCGCGCGGCCGAATGGGGCCTCGATCCGGCGAAAATCGGTGTCGCTGGTTATTCCGCCGGCGCGAACCTCGCGATGAATCTCGCCGCGAACTTCGATCTCGGCGATCCGCAGGCCACCGATCCCATCGACCGCCTCAGCAGCCGTCCTGACTTCGCCGTGGGCCTCGGCACCTGGCATTGGCGCAAGCCGGAGACCCCGTTTGTCTTCAAGCCGAACTCGCCGCCCGTTTTTCTCGTCCACGCCACCACTGACAAGCCCGTCGAGATCGCCACGAACATCATCGCCGACCTGAAAAAGCTCGGCGTCCCCGCCCGCCTCGATCTTCACGAAGAAGGCGGCCACGGCGTCGGCAACCTCATCCCCACCCGAGTGAAACACCACTTCCCCGGCGCGCAATGGCCGAAGGTGCTCGTCGAGTGGCTGGGGAGTTTGGGGAGGAAGCCCTGACAGGCAGGATAGAAGCGGTGTTTGTAAGCCGAGAGAGAGCGATCAGGCGAAGCAAAGTAGCCCGCTCTTGCAGGCTTCACACGGATACACGAGCATCGCCTTCATCATGGGAATGTTTGACACCATCCTCTTCAAGAAGCCGCTGGCCTGTCCGTCCTGCGGAGCGGAGATTACCTCCCTCCAGACGAAAGACTTTGAATGCGTGCTCACGTCTTACCAAATCGGTTCCGTGCTGCGAGGCGGCAGTGTGCATAGCGGCATCATCAAAGAAACGTTGTGGTGCGATGCCTGTAACAAGGCAGGTCGATCACCAGCAAACTCACCCGTGTATCTCGTGGTCTGGCACACCGTGCTCGCCGGTGTGGAGCAGGAACTCGCACAGGCTGAGGCGCGTTTGTCCGCCGTGGACCGACTCGACCTCATCGCGTGGCTGGATGAGGCCCAGCTTGAGGCTGACCGCTGGCATCGCCGCTTTTGCCAGCTCCACAGCGATGTCACCCGCTGGCACGAGCACCTCGCGCATCCGCCGGAGGCTGAACCTGCGGATGATGAGGGGAAACGCCAGCGTGCCTTCCGCCGTCTCTTATCCCTGCCGGATGAAATTCTCAACGCTCCCGATCCTCTTGCCGCGATTCTGGCCGCCAACCAGATCAATGCTGAGGAGCATGGGCAATGAGGCAAAAACATGGACTGCGGCAGCCTGCTGCCGCCAAAGTCTCCCGGTCACCGAACAAGCCTCTCCGCTGACGCCAACGCGAGAGCGCCTCGACGAAACATCTTCTTGGACCATTCGACGGCCAGCAGGCTGGCCTCCCGAAAGCGGCAGCAGGCTGCAGCAGTCCATGGAGTACATGTCAGTGCACGTCACTCGCCATCTTCGGCGGCGATTTCATCGAAGGGGAAGCTGGCGATGGTCTTCACCCACGCTTGCGTCGCTTCACGCTTGAAGGCTGCGGCACTGCACCACTTCCATTGTGAGGCCAACGGCACCAAACCGTGATGCCTTGGGTTTTGATGCACCTAGTTCAGTCGTGCCAGATAGCTCTGCGGGTAGGTGAGATGCGTCTCCCGGTAGTTTTGCCACAGGCGCGTGCGTCCCGGCGTGCCGTCCTCGGTGTTCAATCGCTTGGTCGACAGACTGTGCAGCTTCTGCACCACCGCCCTCAAAGTCTCCGCGCCTCCAGGCGGACTATGCGCGACGACATGGTAATGATTCGAGAGCACCGCCCACGCTTCCAACTTCCAGCCACGCTCCGCAAAGGTATCGAAAAGCATCTGCTCAAACCAGTCCCGACGTCCGGCTGTGGCAAAGAGATGCGCTTTCTCACGAGCGCGTGCCGTGAGGAAATACACCCCGCTCTCCGAGAGCCGATGAGGCGGTGCATGAGGCCAATGCCGGGTGCCGCGAAGGCACTCCACATCGGATGGAACATCAGGCATCATGGCGGCTAGGATGGCTGTGACGTGGCGGAATGGTCAACCCCGGACTTCATGGACAACATGAACAACATGAACAACATGGACTGCGGCAGCCTGCTGCCGCTTTTCCGAGGCAGCCCTGCTGCCGCCGAAGTCTCCAGGACACTGAAGAAACCTCTCGGCTGTCGCCAACGCGAGAGCGCCATGGCGAAACAACGTCTTGGAGCTTTTGACGGCCAGCAGGCTGGCCTCCCGAAAGCGGCAGCAGGCTGCCGCAGTCCATGTGTGGAGGGAAAGCGCACCGCGAAAGGGCCGCAGGGGCTTGTCGAGTGGCTGGAACGCCAAGGAGAGGTGGAATTGGGAGGCTTTGAACTTTTGATCCACGCTCGGGCACCAGCGCAGCACAAAAGTGTGGACGAATTGCAAATGACGGGCGTTCTAGGCGGCGCTCCCCTTTGCGACTTCGGCGCGTGCAAACCTCAGTATCTTCAAAATGATGATTGGTGCCAATGAGATTGAAAAGCAGTTCGACGCACTTTTCCGAAGTCTCGGTTTCGTGCGAGTCTCAGAACTGGTTGGCGAGTCACCCTCGTTTGCGAACGCAGACTATATTCAAGAGAAAGATCGACTGATCGTTGAACTCAAGGTTCTGGATAAGGATTACTTTGAGCATGGCGGCATCATCGACCGCTTTTGTGCGTTGGTGCCCGCACCTGTCAACGTGCAGCCAAATGGAACTGGCCTTTTTAAAGTTACCATGCCGCCCCCGAACCGCGAAGGTCGTCACGACACCTTTGAGGAACCACTTCGTCGAGTGTTGAAGAAGGCGAACCGGCAACTGAAGGAGACCAAAGAAAAGCTATTGAACTCAGAGGGACGAGGTTTCGTTGTGCTCGTGATGAACGGTCTGACTGCGATTGATCCACCGACCGTGGCGATGCTGGCATCGGAGCTTTTGGCCGCAGAGTTTCGTAGCATCTCGGGTTACGTTCTATGTGCCAAAACGCCGGAAGTTTGGTGCCTTTCCGCGATGGCAGCAGATCTGACTCAAGATGAATACAACAGATGGTATTCAATTGGAGAGAGTATTGGCAACTACCTCGACCATGGGGGTAATCCAGACCGAACACTCTAACGATTAGATCTTCGGGTGCTTCCGCCTCACCATCGCAAAGACCCACCCCGCTCCCCACGTTTCATGTCCACACATGAAACCCCTCCTCGCGCTTTTCCTCTCCCTCACCGTCGCAACGGCTGCGGACCTGACATTGCTCGACGCGGGGAAATCGGACTACCAGATCGTTTTGCCGGATGGGCTGCCTTCACCGGCGTTGGACGATAACCTCGTGCAGACGGCGCGGCTGCTCCAAACGGCGTTTTTGGCGAACAAGGCAGAAGTCGCGGTGGTGCGGGAAAAGGAGCGTGATGCGGCGAAACCGGCGTTGATGCTCGGGAACTCGCAGTTTGCGCAGAAGAACGGTCTCGAGGTGACGAAGCTGCGGGATTGGAGCTTTGTGCATCGGGTGGTGGGCAAGGATGTGATCATCGCGGGGCATGATCATCCCTCGAAGGCACCGACGGACAACAAGCGCAGGCCGAACTGGGATCGCGTGGGCACGGCGAAGGCGGCGGTGGATTTTGCGCGGCAGTTC
>CAXNGR010000039.1:0-11825 GCA_964201265.1 Verrucomicrobiaceae bacterium | reverse complement strand
GAGACTCAACCGGGGCGGATGGCCGAGTTTGAAGCATTTTGCGTGAAGGAGGCCGCTTGGTTGGATGATTTCTGTCTCTTCAAGGTGCTGATGGAAGAGCACGGCCACGAGGACTGGACGAACTGGCGCGACGACGTGAACACCGCCGCCAAAGCACGGGCCTGGCGCGATGCGAAGGGCGACGAGATCGACGACCGCGTCCTGTTTCATGCCTACGTGCAATGGTTGTGCTTCAGCCAGTGGGGCGAGTTGCGGGCCTATGCGAACGGGAAGGGGATCAAGCTCATGGGGGACATCCCCTTTGGTATCTCGTGGTGCAGCGCGGATGTGTTTTTCCAGCCGGAGCAGTTCGATCTCTCATGGTGCGGCGGTGCTCCGCCTGAGACGTATTTTAAAGACGATTACTTCGTACAGCGCTGGGGCCAGAACTGGGGCATCCCGCACTATCGCTGGGATGTCATGGAGCGCGGCGGCTTCCAGTGGTGGCGGCAGCGCACGCAGAAGCTCACGGAGGTCTTCGACATCTTCCGCATCGACCACGTCCTGGGCTTTTACCGCATCTACAGCTTCCCCTGGCGGCCGGTGCGCAACGCGGAGTTCTGCTACCTCAGCGATGACGAGGCCAAGGCGCTCACGGGCGGACGTCTGCCGCATTTCATCGAGAACGACGATGATACCGCCGAGCACAAGGCCGCCAACCTCGCCAATGGCGACAAATACCTGCGCATGATCCTCGCCGCCGCTGATGGCAAGGCCGAGGTGGTGGCCGAAGACCTCGGCACGGTGCCGGATTACGTGCGCCCGCATCTGCTGAGCCTGGATGTGCCTGGCTTCAAGGTCAGCCATTGGGAGGACAACGGCCTGGGCCGAGTCGTCATGGGTTCAGACTACGACAACTGCGCCTTCACCACCTACGCCACGCACGATCATGAGCCGATGCGGACACACTGGGAGCACCGCAGACGCGATGCTCACAGCGTCGAGGAGTCAGATCGTGCTCTCGCCGAAAAAGAACTCCGCGCCCTGGCGGATTTCTCCGGCCTGCGCTTCTCCGATGACGGCTGGCCCGAATACGACACGCACATTCGTCGTGCCTTGCTCGAAGCCTTGCTCGCCAGCAACGCCCGCTTCGCCGCCTTCATGCTCACCGACCTCTTCGGCCTGGAGGACCGCTTTAACGTGCCCGGCATCGCCGCCGACAGCAATTGGAGCGCCCGTTTGCCCATGACCATGGCCGAACTGCGCCACGCCGCGCCTTGGAAAGAGGAATCCGATTGGCTCAAGAAGGCGATCAAACGGACCGAGCGGTGAAAGAACCTCGCTTTGCTGGAAATCCGCCGCGCTGCTGAAGCGTATGCTCATCACCCCCATGAAACACCTTCAACGTCGCCAATTCCTGCGCGATCTCGGCATCTCCGCCGGGGCGCTGCCGTTTCTCACCGGATTGCCCAGCCTCACAGGCGCACCCGCACCGCAGAAGCGTCAGCGGCTCGTCATCATGTTCTCGCCGAACGGCACGCTGCCAAATGAGTTCTGGCCGGACCAGGAAGGCGCGGATTTCAGCTTCAAGTCGATCTTGAAGCCGCTGGAGAGCTTCAAGGATCGCATGCTGATCCTGCATGGCATCGCCAACAAAGTGAAGGGCGATGGCGACAGCCACATGCGTGGCATGAGCTGCCTGCTCACTTGCGACGAACTGCTCAAGGGCAACATCATGGGTGGCGGCGGCAATCCGGCCGGCTGGGCCAGCAGCATCTCCATCGACCAGGAGATCAAGAACTTCCTCCAGAGCCGTGCGGAGACCAAAACGCGCTTCGGTTCGCTCGAATTCGGCGTCGCCGTGCCGGAGCGTGCCGATCCGTGGACGCGCATGAGTTATGCGGGTGGGAACCAGCCCATCGCACCGATTGATGACCCGCATCAGGTGCTGAAGAAGGTCTATGGCAAGATGAAGGACAAGGAGAGCTTGGTGAGCATCCTCGACGATGTGCGCAACGATTTGAAGCGCGTCTCTTCGAAGCTCAGCGCACGTGACAAGGCGCTGCTGGACCAGCACATGACGCTGGTGCGCGGTTTGGAGCAGGATTTGGCGGAAGCCGACAAGCAGGGCAAACTCAGCCATCCCGTGCCGCAGGTCGATCCGAGCATCGAACTCGTGAACGACAACACGCCGCAGATCAGCCGCATCCAGATCGACCTGCTGGTCAATTCGCTCTCCAACGACATGGCCCGCGTGGCGACGCTGCAATACATGCGCAGCGTCGGCATGGCGCAGATGCGCTGGCTCGGCGTCGAGGAAGGCCACCACAGCCTCTCGCACGATCCGGACGACAAGAAGGACAGCTACGAGAAGCTGATGAAGATCAATACTTGGTTTGCCGGTGAGTTTGCCTACATGGCGAAGCGTCTCAGCGAAACGCCGGAGCCTTCCGGCGATGGCAGCATGCTGGACAACACGTTGCTGGTCTGGACGAATGAGCTGGGGAAGGGGAACAGCCACACGCTCGACAACATCCCCTACGTCATGGTCGGCGGTGGTTTCGGCTTCAAGATGGGCCGCAGCTTCAAGTTTGACAAAGCCGCGCACAACCGCCTGTGGATGTCCGTCGCGCAGGCGATGGGCCACGATTTGCAGACCTTCGGGAAGAAGGAACTTTGCGAAGGCGGGGCTTTGAGGCTAGGTGCCTGATTCATGCCGAAACCCATCATCGCCGTCACCATGGGCGACCCCGCCGGGGTCGGCCCCGAAATCTGTCTGCAACTCCTCGCCAACGAGGAAGTCTGCGCCATCGCCACGCCGGTTGTTTTCGGTGATGCTCGGCTGCTGGCTCGTTGCGCCCGGCAAACCGGCCTGCCTCCTCCCCAACGCATCTTGAGCGAGATCGATTGGGACGAAAAATGTGGCAGCATCGACGAACCTGCGGTTTTGGACCTCTTCGGCTTCGATGCGGAGGATTTCATGCCTGGCACGGTCAGCGCCAAGACCGGCGCTGCAGGCTATCGCTATGTGGATAAAAGCATTGCGGCTGCGCTCGCCGGACAAGTCGCCGCTGTGGCCACTGCGCCGCTGAACAAGGAGGCGCTGCACGCGGCGGGCATCACTTATCCGGGCCACACGGAGATGTTTGCCGAGAAGATGGCCGCTGAGCGCTCCTGCATGACGTTTTACTCGGCGGAGATGATTTGCAGCCTCGTCACCGTCCACATCGGCTACCAAGACGTGGTGCCCGCCCTCACCACCGCGCGTATTTTGGACGTGATCGAGCTCACCGATGAGGCTGTGAGGCGTGTGCGCGGCAAGGCTCCCAAAATCGCTGTGTGCGGCCTCAATCCGCATGCGGGCGAGCATGGACTGTTTGGCCGTGGCGAGGAGGAAAACATCATCGCCCCTGCCATCGCGGCCGCGCGGGCCAAAGGCATCATCATCGAAGGACCGCTGCCGCCGGACACCGCTTTCATCGCCACGAAGCGCCGCAGCGTGGACGCCTACATCTGCATGTATCACGATCAGGCGCTCATCCCGCTCAAAGCTCTCGCTTTCGACACCGCTGTGAACACCACCCTTGGTCTGCCCGTGCCGCGCACGAGTGTCGATCACGGCACCGCTTGTGACATCGCCTGGCAGGGGAAGGCGAATGGCAGCAGTCTGGTGGAAGCGGTGCGTTTGGCGGCGAAGATGGCATCGTGAAGTGCGCTCACTTTCCCCGGCCTTAGGCACTTCCTCAAACGCTATCCGTCCAGGGCGTTCAACGAAGTCGCGTAACCCTTCGGCCGCGAGCGTTTCTGCGGTAATCTCCCGCGTCTTGTCCCCGAGGTGTGCCCCGAGCATTTTGCTCCCGCCGCCACGCCTTACTGGCGATTGGCAGGCACATCGCGGGGATGATTTGAGCATCAAACCTTCATCCGCCCCATAGCCGCGCTACCTGTGGTGAGGCCACTGATGCGGTTGCGGAACTCATACACGTCGGCTCGGTACAGCGTCTCCTCGTGCCAGAGCGGCTTTTCGCCTGCGGTGTAGCCGGTGGCGATGATTTGGAAGCAGGCGGTGCCCACGGGGATCTGCAAACGCGCGGCCTGGGCCTTGGTGGCGTTCACGGCGTGGATGATCTCCTCCGCGCCGCTGATGGTGAGGCCGCATTTTTCCGTCCAGCAGGTGTAGAGGGAGCCTTTGGCGTCTGTGCGGGTCATCTTTGGACACAAGCTCGCGATGACATGCCTACGTTCAAAGATCACGGGCCTGCCATCGGCTAGACGCAGCCGCTCCATGTAAATGAGCGGCTCATCCGCCCCGGTTCTGAGGTTTTGGGCGACTTCTGGCGGGGCCTCGGCTGCGGTGAGCTTGCGATACTCGATCAATTCGGTGCCAGGCTTCTTGCCGACGGCACGGGCCTTGTCGGTGAAGCTCACGAGGCGCTCTAGGTCGTAATCCAGCACGGATTCGCGCACAAAGGTGCCCGCGCCGCGCCGCACCTCCAGCAAACCAGCGGAAACGAGGCTGCTGAGCGCCTTGTTGGCTGTGGGGCGGCTGGTTTTGAAGCGAGTGGCGACTTGGCGCTCGGTCAGGAACTGGGAGCCGGGCGTGAAATCCTCCGAGCGGATGAGCGCACGGAGCTTTTCGATGAGCCGCTGGTGAAAGGTGTCGTTTTCGGACATGGGGCAGACTCGTGGGAAAACCGCCTTTGACAAGTGGCTAAGCCAATTGATAACGTGGCTAAGCCAATCTTAAAATATGAAACACAGCTACTCCGACCTAGCCAAGATGATCGACCACAGCCTCCTGCATCCCACGATGACAGACGCGGACCTGGAGGCAGGATGTAGGCTGGCGGCGAAGTACCAGGCGGCCTCGGTTTGCATCAAGCCCTACGCGGTGAAGCAGGCGGTGGGGTGGCTGCGTGGCTCCGGCGTGCTCGTCGGCTGCGTCATCGGCTTCCCGCACGGGAACAGCACCACCGAGTCGAAGCGCTACGAGACCGAGCTGGCCTGCAAGGACGGCGCGAACGAGATCGACATGGTCATCAACATCGGCAAGGCCCTCGGCGGCGATTGGGACTACGTCGAGGCCGACGTGAAAGCTGTCTGTGACGAAGCGCACCAGCACGGCGCGAAGGTAAAGGTCATTTTTGAAAACGACTACCTCACCAGCGGTGGCGCGGGCCTCAGCAGCGATGATTTCAAACGCAAGCTCTGTGAGATCTGTGAACGCGCCGGGGCCGACTGGGTGAAGACGAGCACCGGTTACGGCTTCGTGAAGCAGCCCGATGGCAGCTACAACTACAAAGGTGCCACCGAGCACGATCTGGCGCTCATGCGGGCCAGTTGCAGCCCCAAAGTGCAGGTGAAGGCCGCCGGGGGCGTGCGCGACCTCGACGGTCTCATCAAAGTCCGCGAACTCGGCAGCACCCGCTGCGGTGCGACCGCGACCGCCGCGATGATGGAGGAGTATCTCAAGCGGGAGGCCGCTGAAAAAGCGGGAGGCGCGGTTCATGCTTCCAACGCCAGGATCGGGGCCGGTGGCTATTGATAAGAAGGCTGCCCCTCACCGTTTAACTCGCGTCATGAACATCGCCACCAAACGCCAACTCGAACGTCGCGCCTTCCTGCGCGGAGCTGGAACTGTCCTCTCGCTGCCGTTTTTGGAGGCGATGGTGCCGGCCTTCGCCACACGCGCCCAAGCCGCCGTCGGACAGCCGCCGCGCTTTCTCGCGATGTGCGCCACGCTCGGCTTTCACACGCCGTTCTTGTTTCCGCAGGAAACCGGAGCGGATTACACGCTGACACCGTATCTGGAGCCGCTGAAGGACTTAAAAGGCGATTTCTCTGTCATCTCCGGCTTGCAGCACATGGAGCAGAACGGTGCCAACGGTCACACCTCCGAAATGACGTGGCTGACCTCCGCGAAACATCCCGGCCTTGCCGGATTCAAGAACACAATCTCGATTGACCAGCTCATCGCCGAGCAAATCGGCGCACAAACACGCTTTCCGAGCCTCATTCTCGGCACGGGCAGCGATTCGCTGTCGTGGTCGGCCAGTGGCGTGCCACTTCCAGCGGAAAGCTCGCCCTCGAAGGCCTTCCAGCAGCTTTTTGCCGATGGCACGCCTGCGGAGATCGCGGCGCAGGTGCGCGGCTTGAAGCGCGGGCGCAGCATCCTCGACACCGTCACCGGTCAGGCCAAAAAACTCCACGGCGAGCTGGGCAAACGCGACCAGGAGAAGCTCGATGAGTATTTCAGCGCTGTACGCGATCTTGAAGGCCGCCTCGTGCAGAACGAGGCGTGGGCGCAGAAACCCAAGCCCAAGATCGACGCGAAACCGCCGACCGACATCCAGAGCCGCACCGATGCCATCGGCAAGATGAAGCTCATGCAGGACTTGATCGTGCTCGCGCTGCAAACCGACTCCACCCGCACCGTCACGCTGCGCCTCAGCGGCATGAACGCTGTGCCGGAAATCGAAGGGGTGAAGAACGACTGGCACAATCTCTCCCACCACGGCCAGGACCCCGCAAAGATTGAGGAGCTGAAGGTCATCGAGAAAGCCGAGTTCACCGCCTTTGCCGACTTTCTCACCAAGCTCAAGACTGCTTCTTTGCTGGAGAGCACCGCTGTCATCTTTGGTTCCAATCTCGGCAACGCCAGTGCTCACAACACGGCCAACATTCCCCTCGTTCTTGCGGGTGGCGGATTCAAACACGGTCGTCACATCGCCATCGACAAAGAGAAGCACGTTTTCTCGAATCTCTTTGTCTCGCTCGCTCAGCGGATGGGCGTGGAAGCGGACAAGTTTGGCTTCAGCACGGGCGTGTTGGACATCAACCAAGCGTGAGTATGAACCATCGTTTTCTTGCGGCATTGCCGCTCGTCTTTTGCGCCTGCGCTGCTTCGGCGGCGCTGCCTGCCATTCAGCCCTTCTTGGACCAGCACTGCATGGACTGCCATGACGGCGAAATGAAAAAGGGCGGGCTCGATTTGTCGGCTTTATCCACGGATGGAGCGGACGCGGCGGCGATGAAGAAGTGGGTGAGGGTGTTTGATCGTGTGGCGGCAGGCGAAATGCCACCAGCGAAGAAGGAACGGCCGAAGGCAGAGGACATGCGTGTGTTCATGGCCGCGCTGGGAGGCGATCTGAGCCTGAAAGATGCCGCGCAGAAGGGCACCGTGCTGCGCAGGCTGAACCGGCGGGAGTATCAAAACACCATCAACGATCTGCTGGGTGTGAAGGTGAACATCATCGACTCGCTCCCCGAGGATGGGCGTGCGCATGGCTTTGACAACATCGGTGAGGCGCTCTCCATCTCGGGCATCCAGATGCAGCGTTACATGGAGGCGGCGGAATTGGCGCTGAACGCGGCTTTGAGCCAGGAAACCCGGCCTGAGTCCACGCTCCAGAGTGCCACGCTCGAAAGCGACCGGAACAAGGACGCCATCGGCAAACACTGGTTGAAACGTGGGGATGGCTCGATCGTGGTCTTCAATAATGGAGGCTTTCCCAGCACGGTGATCCCGAATCTCCGCGCCAAACAGGCGGGAACGTACAAGCTCCGCGTCAAAGGCTACGGCTACCAGATTGAAGAGCCTGTGGTGTTTGCGCTCATCACCGGCAGCTTTAATTTCCGCAATGCGGACAACGTGACGCACAGCTTTCACGAGCTGCCGGTGGGCCAATCAAGCACGGTGGAAATCATGCTGCATCTGGACCAGGGCAAAGGCATCTGGATCAGCCCACAGGGACTGAACGGCCCAGACGGACACTCGCCGATCAAAGATGGCCCTGACAAGTATCCAGGCGAAGGCATGGCGTTTCAAGAAGTGACGCTCGAAGGCCCTCTCGTCACGGAATGGCCGCCGCGAGGCCAAACACTGCTGCTGGGCGAGGCCAAGCTGCGCGAACTGCCGCCGGACAAACCCTGGATGAGAGGCAAGGCAGGCTATAAACCTGTGTTCACCGCTGAGTCGGCCGATCCGACCGCAGATTCACGCCAACTGCTGCCCGCCTTCATCACCGCCGCGTTTCGTCGCCCGGCCACGGCAGCAGACGCGGAGCCGTATTTGAAGCTGTTTAATGCCGAGTTCGCGGAGAGCCAGGATTTCCTCGCTTCCATGCGCACGGCGGCCATCGCGGTGCTGTGTTCACCGGAGTTTTTGTTTTTGAAAGAGCCTGCGGGCAAGCTCAACGACCTGCAACTAGCCTCACGCTTGAGCTACTTCATCACACGCAGTGCGCCTGATGCAGAACTGCTCGCCGCGAAGCTCATGCAGCCGGAGGTGCTGCGGGCGCAAACGGAACGCCTGCTCAAGGCGGCCACGCTGGAGCGTCTGGTGGCGGATTTCACCGATGGCTGGCTGAATCTACGCGAGATCGAATTCACCACGCCGGATAAGCAGCTTTACCCCGAGTATGATGAACTGCTGCTCGACTCGATGCTGCGGGAGACACGCGCCTTCATCACCGAACTCATTCAAAACAACTTGGGTGTGGCAAACATCGTGCGGAGTGATTTTGCGATGCTGAACTCACGCCTAGCGCAGCATTACGGCATCCCTGGGGTGAGCGGATTGAACCTTCAAAAGATCAAACTGCCGCCGGACAGCCATCGAGGCGGCGTTTTGACCCAGGCGAGCGTTTTGAAGGTCAGCGCAAACGGCACCAACACTTCGCCTGTGGTGCGGGGTGTGTTTGTGATGGATCGCATCCTCGGCATTGAGCCGCCACCGCCGCCGCCCGGCATCCCCGGTGTGGAACCGGACATTCGCGGCGCTACCACGCTGCGCGAGCTGCTGGACAAGCACCGCGACTCCGAAACCTGCAATAGCTGCCACCGTGTCATCGACCCGCCCGGTTTCGCGCTGGAGAGCTACGATGTCATCGGCGGCTGGCGTGAGCGCTTTCGCAGCATCGACCAAGGGGAGCAGGTCAAGCTCACCGTGCAAGGGCGCAAGGTGCGTTACCGGCTTGGTCCGCCAGTAGATGCCGCAGGTGAACTGAACACTGGCGCGAAGTTCACTGACATGTCCGGCTTTCAAGAGCTGCTGCTGGCAGGCCAGGACCGTGTGGCGCGCTGCATGATCGAAAAGCTGCTCACCTTTGCCACCGGTCGTGCTCCGGGCTTCTCAGACCGGCCTGCCATCGAGCGTTTGGTGACCCAGTCGAAAACGAAAGGCCATGGCATGCGCAATCTCATCCACGCCGTGGTGCAGAGCGAGATTTTCAGAAGCAAGTGAGGCTTCCCTAGTCCAGCGATCGCTTAGGTGGCCCGATGCGGACGCGGCCTGCTTCCGTGGGCGGGGGCGGAGCCTGCGGCGGAGTTGGCGTGAGGCGCTGGATTTCGAAACCGGGGATGGTCAAGGTCAGGTCGAGCTTGGCCAGGAACTCCCAGGTGGCGGGCACGCCGACTTCATCGGCAATGCGCCGGGCCTCATGGTAGGTCTCGAAGGCATCTGGCATGACCTGGAAAATAGCGACACCACCTGGGTCTTCCTTGATGTCACGCATCTGGCGGATGTAGGGGGAGTTAGGCTGCTTCATGGATGCCACACTTTCACCGCCGCCGCCTTTAGGAGTCAGGACGAGTTGAACATTGGTGGCCTGTGGTTTGGGCTCGAAGGCATAGGCACCGCTGATGAGGGGATTGGCCGCTGCACGTTGGACCATGGTGGCGATGCGAGCACCATCGTAAATGGTCTTGGCCTTGCTAGCGTCCTCAATGCCTTTGAGCTTGCCCAGATCACGGAAGTAGTCGGCCACATCCTTGGGGGTGGCTTTGACTTCTTGGGTGTTGGCTCCCCAGGAGAAAGTGATCTTGCCACCGGCAGACGCGGCTTTGATGACTGGTTTGAGCGGGTCGCGGGAGGGGTCGAGTTTGGTCCAGAGGGTCAGATCTCCCTTGGCTGCTGCGGCCACGGCCTGGGCTACGGCGGCCATGTTTTGGCGAGTGGGAACAGCGATGTCTGCGAGGGCGGTTAGCAGTTGCTTGTTGGCGACGATGCCTGCCTCGGTGAGGGCTTTGTATGCCAGCGCGGCATGTTCCATCTGCACATTCTCAACTAGCGGGGAAATTTCCACCCAGGCTTTCTGGGCGTTTGCCGGTGAGCCAAGCAGTGTGGTGAGAAGTTTGGCAAAGGGCTGTGCTTCCGTTTTCTGGTAAACAAGCTGAGATCTGACCTTGTCGAGTCCGTCCAGAATAGGCTGGAGGAACTTGGATTGGCTGAAAGTGATGATGCCCTGCTTGGCAACGAGAACACGTGTCTCGACCGGTTTTTCGGGGTAAGGGCGCGGATTGGGAAGCCGGATGTAAGTCGGGGGAGGGGGCTTGAACTCCGGTGTGTCATCCAGCAGCGCCTTGAGACGTTCCACTTCGGCTAGGAGCTTGTCGGTCTCGGCCTTGCTGAGATCACGGGCCTTCTTGCGTTCTTCGAGCTGCGCTTTGAAGGCGTCGAGGTCCATGAACTTCATCTTCGCCTGCATCTCGGAGGTGTCGATGGTCTTGAGCTGCTCGATCGACTTCTTCAGATCTGCCTCTGCCTGTTTTTGATCTTCTTCGAGTTTTTGGGGGTCAGCGGGCGGGGGCGGGAGCTGTTTCACCTGCTCCACCACTTTTTGATATTCCTCCTCGGTAACCGGGGGAAGGTCGGAGAGGATTTTCTGGACGACGCGGGCGGTGTTGAGTGCCATCACGACAAAGACGATCATGAGCACGCCGACGACGTTGGTCACGGCGTCCATGAGGGAGTCGAGATTGAGCTCTTCGCCGCCGCCTGCTTTTTTCTTCGCCATGTTCGTGAAAGGAAGGTGGGATGTTTATTTGGCCGGCGGTGTGGCAGCGCCTGGGGCGGCTGGATCAGCAGGAGCTGGGGGAGGGGGCGGCGGGATGGACCCGCGGAACTTCTCAAACAAAGCAAGATCCAGGACGCCACGTCCGGGAATAGGCAGCTTCCCAACGCGAATGCTGTAATCAGATTCAGCGCGGCCTGCGCCGTTGTTGAACGCGCCAGCACCATCGTCGCGCACTAAAAAGAGAATGAGTGATTTTGGATTCTTGGCGATCTCGCTGAGGAAGTAATTGAACTTGGCGTCGGCAACGACGACCTCGGGGGCGGCGCTGAGGCGATACTCCTCACCCCAGGCACCAAGAATTTTCAGACCACCGCCTCCGGCTTCGATGAAGAAGACCTTGGTGTCTTCTGGCATGCCGCTACCCGAAGGCTGTACGACCACAGGTGGGATTTTTTTGTCTTCAGGCACCTGGCGCTTTTTGATCTCTGCCATGAGTTCGGCGATGGTCTTTTTGCTTTCCACCTGCTGAATCTTGAGGCCTTCGATCTCCGTGAGCAGATCGTCGAGCTCCTTCTGCAACTGCTGGCTGATCTTCAAGTTGGTATCCTGGATATCCTTAGAGGTATTCAGGAGCTTGCGCAGCTTGATGAACTGCTGCTCTTTTTCCTGCACCTGCTTTTGCAACTCTTCCAGCGAGGCGAGCTTTTCCTTGAGGACGACATCCAGCTCCTTGCGCTCCTCGATCTCTTTCTTGAGCTTGATGTATTCCTGCGAGCGACGGATGTCCTCCGGATCGCGTCCCTTGGCCTTGTCCATCTGGGCCATGACGAGCACCACGATCATGAACACGAGCGCGCCAATGAGACAGGCGAGGATGCTGAGGAAGGGGAAAAGGGAAACTTCTCCTCCTTCAGATTGGCGACGCTGGGCCATGAGGTTTGCGGATTAAACGATGGGGGTGGATCAATCGCGGCTGAACCAGCCTTTTTTCTTCACCTGATGGATGAGGATTTGCTTGCCGCCGAGTTCGGAGAGCAGCGTGTTGAGGCT
>CAXNGR010000038.1:0-11880 GCA_964201265.1 Verrucomicrobiaceae bacterium | reverse complement strand
CACTCCGGCGGCTGCACGCCGATGATGCTGAGTAGCGTGGGTGCGAGATCGACGAAGCTGACGAGACGATCGGACTTCACACCCGCGCCGTATTCCTTCGGCGCGAGGTGTTTCCAGTTCGGCGGAAAATAAACGACCATCGGCACCTGGAGGCCGGAGTTGCAGGGCCAGCGCTTGTTACGCGGCATGCCGCTGCCGTGGTCGGCGTAGTAGAAGATGATCGTGTCAGCAGCGAGACCGGCTTCTTCGAGTTCCTTGAGGCGTTTGCCAGCAGAGGCATCGGCCAACGTGACCTGATCATAATACTGCGCCCAATCTTGGCGGACTTCCGGCGTGTCGGGATGATACGCGGGCACACGCACTTTTGCGGGGTCATGAATCGCCACATGCGGGCGTTTGCGGAGCTGGCTTTCGTGGCTGCACGTTTCATTGAAGATCGCGAAGAAGGGCTGGCCGTCTTTGCGCTTCTTCCAGTTCGCGTTGCCGCTTGACTCGTCCCACACGCCCTCGGGTTTTGCGAGGTTGTAGTCTTCCTTGCTGTTGTTCGAACAGTAGTAGCCGGCCTCGCGCAGGAACTGCGGGTACATCTTCGTGCCCTTCGGCATTTCAGTCATGCTGCGCATGTGCTCGCCACCGGTCGAAGGCGGATACATGCCCGCGATGATGGTGGTGCGTGCCGCAGCGCAGACTGGACCGCAGGACCACGCGTGCTTGAAGAGCATCCCTTTTGCGGCCAGGGCATCGACGTTCGGCGTGGTAGCGAAGGTGTCGCCGTAGCAGCCCATGTGCGGGCCGTGGTCCTCGCTCGTCAGCCAGAGGATGTTGGGCCGGTCGGCGGCAAGGGACGAATGTAAAATGACGAATGACGAAAGGACAAGGCTCAGGAGCTTCATGGGGCGTCTGGAACGAGGGCGGACGCGCCAATCCTTCAATCAAGAACACTCGCTACTTCACGGTGATCCAAAGCGGCGAAGACCAGGCCATGTTGCCGTCGGCTTGCTCAATGCGGAGGTAGTAGCGGTTTTCGCCCTTCAGCGGAGCGCTGTCGGTCCAGGTTTGGCTTACGGACTTGGCGTTTGGCTCGATGACGTGATGATCCTGCTCGTTGCGGACGATGGTCAGGCGTTTCACCGGTGCGGTGCCTTCGATGCGGAGGGTAAGCACGGGTTGGTCGCTCGTTTCAATGACCTCACCCATGAGATGATCGCCGCTGCTGAGCTCGACGAAGATCTTGTCCGTGGCGGCGCAGGTGCGGCGGGCTTTGAAGCCGGCGATGATGCCCTCGCGGGTGAAGTCTTCGACATACACACCGCCAAACGAGGTATGCGTGGCGATGTGGTCGCTGGAGGCAAAGACACTGAGCTTGTGGCCGGTCTCGAGTGCCTTTTGATACACGCCGTTGTTGTAGCCGGGCTGTTTTGGGAACCCCGCGTCGAAGTCAGTGATGACACCGGGCGGCTTGGGATGCTCGTCACCGGCGAGCTTGTGTGGCGTGTAGTTTTCTGTTTTGCGGAGGCCAACGGTGGGCTGCGGTGTGCCGAGGCCCTCGTAGCTCACACGGGCGCCTTGGAAGATCTCGATGGTGTTTTCATAGGTGTTGTCGATGCCTTGCGCATACTTCGTCCAGTCCGTGCCCATGCCTGTGGCACCGGTGTGGCTGATGATGGCGACGGACTGATCATAGCGCTTCAAAACATCCCACAGCTCGGTCGGCTGAATCTCGCCAATGCCAGGCGCGATGGGCAACGACTCCTGCCACTGCGACTGGCGGTAATTTTGCCGCCGGATGTAAACAATCGGTCCGCCGCGCTTCGCGAAGACGATGTTGCGATGACCCCAGGGGAAAGTCTGCTCGCGTTCGTAGGCGTAAAGCGAGGCAAAGCTCCCTGGCGCATGAAACGCGTCCACCTGCCTCTGCGTGTGCCACCATTCGTAGGGCGAGTAAATCTTGCCGATATCCGTATGGTCAGAGGTGCCAAGGAAATCAAGACCGGCGAGGTCGTAGGCGTAGCGGTAATGCTCCACGACGCAGCCATCGAAGCCGGTGCGGCAGTTCGAGATGTCGGTGTGGCGATGTAGGTCGCCCCACACAAGGCGATAGGTTTTGTCACCGATCTTCCAGGTGTGATGCTCGGTGAGCGGGCGCGGCGGTGTGGGTTCGTTGAAATACGGCTCCGGCTCCGCAGCGCGTGCGATGGCCGCCTCAGGCTCCACGGGCATGAGCGGCCATTCAGCATCGTGTTTGATCAAGGCCGAGTGAATCTCCGCGATGCCACTGGCCTTGGTGGTGCGTTTGTCGGTGGCCCAGGTGATCCAGAGGCCGCCTTTGGGGCCGACATGCAGCTCTTGATGGCGATCCTGCCCCATCGTGCTGTTCGGCAGCGCGGCAGGCTCGGCCCAGCGCTTCGTTTTCGGATCGTAACGCGTGACGGCGGCACGCCAGAGGGTATTCGCGAAATAGCGATAGCTCAGCCACACCTGACCATCCTCACGTACGGCCAGGGAGGGCACGTTCACAGCGAAACCTGGGCTGGGATCAGGCGCGGGCGTGGGACGGCCATGGTGTGGCACGGGCACTTCGGTGAACTGGCCGCTGGCAATGTCGTAGCGGCCGAGGAGCAGGCGCTTTTGAGCGTTGAGACCGATGTCATTTTCATGTCCGCGTGAATCCAGCCCCCACTGCTGCCTGCCACGCTCGGCGGCGATCCATAGGCCGCCGTGACCATCCGCCGCGATGCTGGCACGTGCCTCGTAGTCGGGCGTTTGCACCAGCACCTTGTCGTCCACGCCGCCGTCGAGCTTCACACGCGCGAGACGCAGGTTGAACTCGCTGCCTGCGGACGAATCATAGACGATCCATGCACCATCGGTGCCGGTGAAGGCGAGGCGCGGCTCCCAGTTGCCACCTTCTGGGTTCGTGGAGACTCGAATGGCCTCCGACCACGCTTTTGTCTCCGCGTTCCAATGCCGTGCCCAGATTGGCGAGGCTCCAGGCCGCACTTCCTGCCACGTCACCCAGACACGACCAGATGCATCGCTGCCGGCATCCCCAAACGTGCTGCCCGCGCCGACTGCGGCGGCGAGTTCGACTTCATCCTCCGCTTTACCGTCCGCAAAGCGTCGCGCTCGCAACGTCATGACATCCTTGTCATTCACCTGCCCCCAAAAGCACCAAACGCCCGCGCCATCGGCCGCGATGGCCGGTTGATGAATCACGCCGGGCTTAGACAGCGCCGCCACGGGTTTCCAAGCACCCGCCTCGCGTGTGGCGAGATGCAGCGTGTCCGCCTTGCCATCGTGCTCGATGTAAGTCGCCCACAGGCTCAGATTCTTCGCGATGACGAAATCCGGGAAGTCACGATGCAGCGCGGCATCACTGGAGGTCAGATGTTGGGAGAGCGGCACTTGGAACTGAGGCTGACGCGCAGCGGCAGCCTTGGCTTTGCCTTTGCCCTTCTTTGGCGTCTCTTGAGCGCTGAGAAAAGCACAGGAAAAAAGCAGAAGCGTGGTGATGACGAAGCGCATGGTTGGAAAGGTAGATTCGATGGGCCATCGAATCGGTTGAGGACGCTCGGCTTCGGTTGCCAACCGAAGCTACACAATCAGCCGAGTACGTTCTCGCCTCGGTTCTCCGCCTGCTGGATCGTTACTGGCCAGCCGGGGAACTGGTTGGTGGCCTTGCCGTCGGTGGCGTCGATGAGGAAGCGGAAGGACTCGATGAAGTAAGTCTTCTTCTCCGTGTCGAAGGTCACAAATCCGAAGCCGCTGCCTTTCTCGTGCGCCTTGTCGTAGCGGTTCGGCGCCTGGCCGACCACGGGATTGCCGACGGCATAGACGTAAGCCTTGTTGCCGAGACCTTCGATGAACTCGCCTGTGTCCGGCAGACCATGCTTCGGGCGGTTCGTGTGCGGCATTTTCAGCTCATCAGGCCGCCACCGACGCGGATAACCGGCGGAAATCGCGGGTGTGCAGAAGGACCAGTTCGCGTCGCGCTGCTTCTCCACGCCGTATTGCACCAGCGTGGTGAGATGTTGGTCGCCATTGATGTGCAGGGCCATGGCAGGGCGCATCAGCTCAATGGCGCGATTGCGTGGCGTCTGCGGCCAGCCACCGGAGTCGAGATCGGCTTTGAGATAACCATCGGGACCACCGTGATGCGTGGCCACGTTGGCAAAGACGGTCTGGCTGAGCACGGCCTTGAGCTTGTGCCCGCGCCAGTCTTCGGCCCACTGCTTCAAAAATGCCTCCTGGCGCTCGCCGAGCAGGATGAGGCCGGGTTTGTCGAGCGTGGCGGTGTCGAAGTTCGCATCCGGCACATGATCGGCACGTCCGCCGCCGGTATCGACATGCTCAGGACCGCTCTTCCACTGACGATCGGCGAGGATGGCAAAGCTGACGCCGCCATAGACCATGTCGCCATAATACACACTGATGTCCTGGAGCGCGGGCTTGGGATCAAACGCATCGGGATGATGCGCGACGTTGGTTTTGTGGACCACGTTCACCATGCCTGCTGGCTCGATGTAACCGCCCTTCGACGAAGCGCCGGTATCGCCCACGTCCATCTTCTTGCCGCCCTCGCCCCAGATGTTGCCCTGGAAGACATCGTGGTCGTCAGGCAGGCAAAGCGTGGGCGCGTTGCGCATGACCTCGCGGAAAGACCATCCGTGCTGGTAAAACTTGCGCAGGTAATTCAGGATCGCAGGCTCCGCCGGTTCACGAATGATGCCGAAACCGCCGTGGTTTTCGTAAATCTGGTCGCCGGAGAAAAAGACGAGGTCGGGGTCGAGCTTGCGCACGTTATCGGCCACCGGCGCGTAGGGGAAGCCATAATCATTCTGGCAAGTCAGCGCGGCCATGCGCAGCGGTCGCCCTTCGGGGTTGGCCTTGATGGTGCCCGTCCATTCGTTGGGCGTCTCGCTGCCGTCCTTGTGCTTCTCGCGATACACGAGCTTGTAAGGCGTGGCCTTCTTCTCATCCCAGTTCGGAACACGAAACGTCGCCACCCACGCGTCTGGATCGAGCTTTGCGGTGCCGTAGGATTTCCACGCGCCGTCCTTTTCGATTTGCAGCTCGACTTCATGATTGTCCTGCGCGCCGAGCGGCCCGGTGAGGGCGCTGATCTTCATCACAAAGCCTTCTTTTGTGCGCGAATCGCTCAGCGAGTACATGGACCAAAGAATCGGGCCGAACTTCTGCTGCGGTGAAACGTTGAAAGCCGCGCCTTCCAGCGTCCAGTCTTGAAACCGATATCGTCCACCTCCTGCCGCCGCTCCTTTGCCCTTGCCTTTCTTCGCGGCACCGGCTGCTCCAGCAGCGAAGTTGTTCGCCAGTGACACGTTGCCGAAAATTTGATCCGCCGCGACCTCATGCGTGAGCGTTGCCAGCTCCGCGCCTGACTCCGCATTCGCCGCCGTGAGCGTCAAAACGCACTTCTCGTCCTGTGCCGCTCCTTTCAAGGTCAGCCGCACCTGTTTCAGTGTCGCGCCATCTTTGAGCGCGGTCGTCTTCGGCCCGATCACGAGCTGATCACCCTGCCAGCCGGCGTTGATGCCTTTTTGCACGAAGCAGTTGCTGCGGTGCTCGTTGATCTCGCTGCGCACCCCGATGCGGAAACCCGCGCCGCCGTCGTTTTTGAGCACTTCGAGTCGCGTAAGCATTACGCCCATCGTGAACGAGCCGTTTTGCGTGATCTGATGCGTCAGCGAATGCACGCTGCGACCAGGGCCGGCGTTCAGGCACTCCGCGCCGCCCTCGCTCACACGCCAGTCCTCCATCGGATTTGCCCAAAACTCACCGCCGAGCCACACCCGATCATGCGTCTGCGCCCAGGCATCAGACAAGGGCTTGGAGCCGGAAGTTTGGGCCTGCAAAGATTCGCGCCCCGCAAAACCTGCGAGCGTTCCTGCGGTGATGAGCTTGAGACTGTGACGACGGGTGAGTTGGGTGGCCATGTGTCTTGGGAACGTCGGACAAGCGGATGGTTTTCAGCCGATGTGTATTCGATCTCTCATCGAACCAGTTGGGAGGCGCAGCTACGGTTAACCACTGAGGCGATGGTTTAGCGCTGCGGCATTTCATTCGATGCTTCACCATGCAGAAGCTTGCCCAGCATCCCGCTGAGCCAGAGATAGTGGTCGGTCGGTAGATCAGGTTCGGAGAGGAATCGACTGTCACCCACAGGTGGTTGATTCGTCGTTTTGAAAATGGCGGTGCCTTCGTCCAGCTCGTCAAACATGGCGATGTAGAGCATCTGCGAACCGGCTTGTTTGGCCGCGAGTGCCTGTGACCAGAGGAAGCGGCCGCCAAGTCGAGGAATGGCATCCAACTTGGCTTCCTGACCGCGTGACTTGGACAGGTTCTGCCAACTGAAGCCGGGGAAGATTACTGGCAGGTAGTCGAGCTTGCGTTCTGCGCACCATGCCACGTCGGGCTTCATTATTTTTTCGATTCGATTGGCCGCGTCCTGCGGCGTGCCGAGCCTTCCCACGGCCCATGGGCTGACGATGTCGGCGCGGGCGATGAGTTCGTGCAGTTTGGGATCTTGGATGCAGTCGTGATCGAGCGTGCGCCAGTAGTAGGGCACGCCGAGCATGACCGCGCAGCCATCATCGTGCAAAAACGTGATCAGGCGTGACCATTCATCGAGCATCGGCGCACGGTCGTTGAAGCCGAGGCCCCACAGGGCGACGAGCGGCTTGCCGTGATGCTTGAAGTAGGCTGAGCCATCGCGGTCGAGGCGTTTCTCGGAGATGAGCCGTTTCCAGTCTTCGATCACGAGGTGGATGCCGTCTTCCTTGATGCCGCTGAGGTCATACATCAGCGTCCAGCCGCGTCCGTGGGCTTTGGCGGCGGATTGGCAATGTGCGAGCACCTGATCCATCGGCTCACGGAAGCGTTTGTCGCGTGTGGTGGCGGCGAAGCGCTGCACGAAGGCGCCGTCGATGCCGTAGTCGCGCATCCACTTGAAATGAAGCTGCACGACGGACTCGCGCACGGAGCTGAAGACCTCGGCGGTGCGACCGTCGGCGTGCTTGAACGGCGTGGCGAAGCGTTCTTGCGGAGGTAGTTCGCTCACATCCGGCCACATCTCGATGTGCGCGTGGCCGGGCTCGAATTTTCCGCCAGCGGCGTAGTGATGCCAGCCGTTGTTGCTGCCGTCGCCCTCGCAGCGGAACCATCCCTGATAGCCGCAGACGACTTTGCCGATGAGCGTGCTGGTATCAACGACCTGGGCGTGGGTGCAGCAGGTGAGCAGGGAAAGCAGCGCGAGGGATTTGATCATGCGGATGTTTTCATTGACGGATGGGAGGCGTCAAGGTGTGATGCCGCCCGTATGAAACGACGCGCTTTTGTGGGTTCCCTGGCCGCATGGCCGGTCTTTGCGGCCACGCCGGAGAAAAACGAGGAGAAGTCGATTCGCGGCATCGCGGAGGGATTTCTTCGAGAGCATGGCATCCAGGGCATGAGCATCGCCTATGGCCGGGATGGGAAGATCGAATTCGAGCAGGGCTATGGCTTTGCGGATGCAGACGGCAAGGAGGTGGTCACGCCGAAGCACCGATTCCGCATCGCGAGCATCTCAAAGCCGATCACGGCCACGGCGGTGATGATGTGCGTCGAAAAAGGGCTGCTCAAACTCGACACCAAGGTTTTCGGCCCGCAGAGCATCCTCGGCGGGGATCACAGCGGCGATGTGGCTGCCATCACGATTGATCACCTGCTTTCACACACGAGCGGCGGTTGGATGAACGACAAGAACGACCCGATGTTCAAGAACGCGACGATGAAACACGACGAACTCATCGCATGGACACTGGCGAACCAAAAGCAGACGCACAAGCCGGGCGAGAACTACGCGTATTCCAACTTCGGCTACTGCGTGCTGGGCCGTGTGCTCGAAAAAGTGACGAAGATGCCTTATGAGGCGCTGATCACGCAGCACGTGCTGTCGAAATGCGGCATCACGAGCATGAAGATCGCCGGAAACACTCTGGCGGAGCGCCAATCGAAGGAAGTCATGTATCTCACGGAGAAACCCGGTGCAGCTTATGGCATGAACGTGGCACGCATGGATTCGCACGGTGGCTGGATCGCCACAGCGGGCGATCTGGTGCGCTTTGCATCGCAACTGCCGAAGCTGCTGAATGAGGAATCGATCCGCACGATGACGACGGCTGGCGTGGGTGGAAGCTATGCGCGCGGCTGGAGCGTGAACAAAGTGCCGAATTGGTGGCATGGTGGCTCGCTGCCCGGCACCAGCACGATCATGGTCCACACCGCCAAAGGCCTCTGCTGGGCGGGTTTGCTCAATGGTCGCAAAGAGGGCATCGGTGGGGCGCTGGACAACCTGATGTGGCAGATGGGCCGCGAGTTGAAGACTGGGGGAATTTGAATGCGGTGATTTGCCAGTTTTCGTTTTCCAAATCGTATTCTGCATCCACTTCTCACTCCCAATCATGACACCCCAGCAAAAAGCAGAATCCCTCGGCCTCACCTTCGCGAAACAAGCTCCCGGCTACCTGAACCTCTGCATCCGCAGCGGCAACCAGCTCATCACCTCCGGTCACGTCAGCGACCTCAAGGGCAAGCTGGGCGCGGGCGTCTCGACGGAAGACGGCTATAAGGCCGCCAAGAACTGCGCGGAGAAGGTGCTGCGCTCGGTGTGGGACACGCATGGTACGTTGGACGGCCTGAAGGTCATCAAAGTGCTCGGCTGTGTGAATTCGACGCTGGAATACAGCGACCAGCATTTGGTGATCAACGGCTGCTCCGACCTGCTGCATGAGATTTTCGGCAAAGAGGGCGACGGCTATCACGCGCGTAGCGCCCTGGGCTTTGCGCAGCTCCCCACGGGCGCTGCGGTCGAGGTCGAGGCGATCTTTGAGATCAAAGCCTGACGGCAATGACGAATGAATGACCAAGCCCGAATGCTTTGAAGACTTCGTGCTTCGACATTCGGGTTTCCTTCGTCATTCCTCATTCGGATTTCGTCATTTGAGTCTCCCGCTGCTCCTTGCGCCCTTTGCTGCGGGAAGCTACCCTGTGCGCCTTTAATGCCCCGCGTCCACATCAAAACCTACGGCTGCCAGATGAACGAGCGCGACACCGAGCAGGTGTCGCAGATGTTCGTCGAACGCGGCTATACCATGACGGGGACGGATCTGGACGCGGACGTGGTGCTGATCAACACCTGCTCCGTGCGCGATCAGGCGGAGCAGAAAGCGCTGGGCAAGATGGGCATGGTACGGCGGCGCAAGGTGCCGCTGGTCACCGGTTTCATGGGCTGCATGGCACAGAGCCGGGGCAGCGAACTGGTGGACAAGGCAAAGGTGGATCTCGTCGTCGGCACGCAGAAGTATCACCGCGTCGTCGATTATGTGGACGAGATCATCCGTGCCAAAGAAGCGAAGCAGATGGACGAGGAGCGCTTCTCCATCGTCGATGTGGATGAGGAAGAAGCCTCGCAGAACACGATCCGCGATCACACGCTGAAGGAAAAACAGGCCAGCGCCTTCGTGAGCATCATGCAGGGCTGCAACATGAAGTGTACCTTCTGCATCGTGCCTTATACACGAGGGGAGGAGCGCGGGAGGCCCATCGCGGACATCGTGGAGGAGGTGAAACGCCTCGCGGATCGTGGTGTGAAGGAAGTGACGCTGCTCGGACAGATCGTGAATCTCTACGGCAGGCACGAATTCCCCGCCGTCGATGGCAAAAGTCCCTTCGTGCAGCTTTTGGAGGCCGTGCATGAGGTTCCAGGCATCCAGCGCATTCGTTTCACCAGCCCGCATCCGATTGGCTACAAGAAGGATTTGATCGAGGCCTTCACTTACCTGCCAAAGCTGGCCGGGCATGTGCATCTGCCGGTGCAAAGCGGTAGTGATGCCATTTTGAAGCGCATGCACCGGCCTTACACGGCAGCGAAGTTCACCGAGCTCGTGCAACGCATTCGCGCAGCGCGTCCTGACATCGCCGTGACGACGGATGTGATCGTCGGCTTCCCCGGCGAGATGGAGGAGCACTACCTGGAGACGCGAAAGCTCTTTGAAGACATCCGTTTCGACAACGCCTTCGTGTTCCGCTACTCCAAACGTCGCGGCACGCCCGCCGCAGAGATGGAAGAGGCCACCCAGGTTCCTGAGCGCGTCAAAGAGGAGCGAAATCAGGATTTGCTGTCGCTGGTGAACAGCATCGCGCTGCCAATGTATGACGCGCTCGTCGGCAAAGAGGTGGAAATCCTTTGCGAAGGGCCGAGCAAGACGAATGAGGCGCGTTTGACTGGCCGCACGGGTTCTAACCGCATCGTGGTCTTTGAAGGCAACCGTGATCGCCATGTAGGCGAGATTTTCAACGTGCGCATCACCGAGGCGGCGAATTTCACCCTGTTTGGCGATCCCGCCTTGGCCCTATGAGCATTGAGTTGAGGCATCTGACTCGGGACCATGCGGCGGCTTTTTGCCGACTGGTGGTGGCTTTGGCGGACTTCGAGAAGCTCACACCGCCGGATGAAGCGGCGCAATTGCGGCTGGTCGAGGATGCCCTGGGTGTGAAGCCGCGCATTGAGGTCTGGTTGGCCTTTGCGGGCGATGAACCCGCCCCATGCGGCTACATGATCCTGGTGGAGACTTATTCGAGCTTTCTGGCGCTGCCGACGCTTTACCTTGAGGACGTGTTTGTGCTGCCGGAGCAGCGCGGTCTCGGCGCAGGCAGTGCTTTGCTGAAAAAAGCCGCGAGCCTCGCTCTGCAGCGCGGTTTTGGCCGCATGGAATGGACGGCGCTAGACTGGAACATCCACGCGCAGCAGGTCTATGAACAGCGCCTTGGTGCCAGGCGCATGAGCGAGTGGCTACTCTACCGCATGAACCGGGATGCCATGACGCGTTATCTCTCCGCTCAGGCCGCCGGGATCGAGACGGTGGGGAAGTCGATGAGTGAATAGACTTCCACAGGGTCAGGCTGTCCTTTCACCGGGTGGATGCCGGCGTTTTGGTAGAGTTGCAAGCCCTCGGCCCAGCCTGTCAGGAAAGGTGCGCCTGCAAGCACCGGCACCTGGAGCTTGCGGGTGAGGCTTTCGATGCGGAAGGTCACGTTCACGGCCTCGCCCACGGCGGTGTTGTTGCCACGGCCCATGGCACCGAGCGCGACATCACCGACGTTCAGGCCGACGTGGCAATAGACCTCCAGGTTCATTTGCTCGCGCAGCCATTTGCGCTTCGGCGAGTCACCCGCTTCAGGGCCGGTGAGCAGTTTTGCCGCCTCAGTGGCCTTGACGCGTGAAATGATGTCGTCACCGGGCCAATAGGCGAAGACGCCGTCGCCGATGAACTTGTCGATGATGCCGTCTCGCGTCTTGATGATCTTTTCGCAGTCCGCGTACCACTCACGCAGCATGGCGGCCACCTCCTCAGCGCTGAGCTGGGCGGAGAGGGTCGTGAAATTGCGCAGATCGCCGACGAGCAACGTGGCCTTCACCGTTTTCACCGGCAGGGCGATGGTGTGCAGCGATTGAGTACTGACATTGCCGGACTCGCTCGGCGGGCGCTCCTCCTCCTGGCTGTCGAAAATGAACACGCTGGTGCCGAACTGCACGCGGTCGCCATGCCGCAGGGCGCGGGCGGTGGTCACGGCCACATCATTGACGAAGCTGCCGTTGGCGCTGCCGAGGTCGGAGACCCAAAACAGGGAACCATCACGACGGATGGTGGCATGCTGACGCGAGACGCCCCCGTCTAGCAGACGGATGGAGGCATCCGGACTGCGTCCGATGAGGTTGAAGTCATCGAGAGTGATCTCGTGACCTTTATCGACTGATTTGAGGGTGGCACCCATGCGGGTTGGTAATTGATCTGCTCTTTTGAAGCAAGTTGCGCACTTATA
>CAXNGR010000037.1:0-12028 GCA_964201265.1 Verrucomicrobiaceae bacterium | reverse complement strand
TTGTCTCACTCGATCAAATTCTCGCCGCCGCGCTGCTGTTTTGCACCGTGCTCACGCTGATGATGATCGGCACCCTCATGCCACGCTGCGCTTTGTTTGGCCACATGATCAAGCAACTGCCCGGCGGCTCGGGTCACGCACTGCTCACCATCGACGACGGCCCGCACCCGGAGCACACGCCTGCCATTCTCGACATCCTCGACCACCACCAGCTCAAGGCGATCTTCTTCCTCATCGGCGAGCGAGCCGCGCGGCATCCTGAGCTCGTGCGGGAGATCGTCGCTCGCGGCCATGAGATCGGCAACCACACCCAGACGCACCCCGCCGCCCGATTTTGGGCGCTGACGCCCGCCAGCCTGTGGCGCGAGATCGCCGAGTGCCAGGAAACACTCACCAGCATCTGCCCAGACCAGCCACCACGCTTCTTCCGCCCCCCTGCTGGGCATCACAACGTCTTCACCTTCGTGATTTCCCAGGCACTCGGCCTGAAGATGTTGATGTGGAGCGCCCGAGGCTTCGACGGCGTCATGCAGGACGTGAAATTCATTACCGAGCGCATCCGCGCCCGTCTGAAACCCGGTGCCATCGTCCTCATTCATGAAGCCACGCCCGTGGCCATCGAAGTGGCCGAATCCATCGCCCGCATGATGGCGGAAAGCGGCCTAAAGTGCGGCGCTAGCGTTCTGCCACGATCAGATGATTGTTGAATGGCGTCCCGCCCCACATGGGCGAGATTTGCACTTTGAGTCCGGCGGCGCCGAGCACGGACTCGAACAAATCGCGGTCGGGGTAGCACACGGGGCCGGATTTCATCCAAAACGTGAGCTTGGCCAGCCAGTCGCCGACCACGGTGATGCGGAAACGGGTGGAATCATCGTGCAGGCCGCTGCGGATGACGAGTTTTCCTCCCTCGGCCACGCGGGCCGCCGCCAGGCGCAGCAGCGCCTCTTGCTCGGTGCGTTTGAAAAATTGCAGGATGTCGAGAATGACCACATTCCCGCTGAAGTCCGGCAATCCGGTGCGCACGTCAGCCGCGAGGAAGCTCAGGCCCGCGTAACCGCCGCGCACGGCCATGCGTTGGGCGCTGGTGATCTTTGGCGCGTCGTAGTCACAGCCGGTGATGTCGGCTGTGACGCCGGATTCACGCAGGTAAAACGCCAGCAGGCCGATGCCGCAGCCGATGTCGAGCACAGGCAGCGCCGAGCTGCCGATCTCGCTCACCACCGCCGAGTAAACTGGGTCGGAACGCAGCTTCGATGGCACATAGTAGTGATTGTAGTCCCAGACTCGCGGGTAGAACGAGGCGATGCGTTTCAGGGAGGCTGGGGAGAGAGGCTGGGTCATTCGGAGATCTTGGTGCCCACCCATCGACGCGGAACCTCCCAGGGAGCAAGCAGGGAACAGGCGCGTGTCTTAAACTCCGAGTTGATCGCCGCTGGTGGCAGGCCGAGCTCGGCTACGATGTCCTGGCCGCGCTCCGGGTCACGGCTGGTCGCGCCGTAAATTCTCACACCGTCGAAACCAGCGGCTTGCTGGATTTTTTTCGCGATCTCGGCGGGGCTGAGCTTGCGCCCGGCCACGTTGATGCCAGCACCCAGGCTCTGTTGAAACAGCAAATGGCCGTCGCGTAGCTCGATTTGGTCGCAGGTGGTGAACACACCGCTGCCATAGCGCTCATTCGGCAGTGTTTGGTCATAGCCGAGGCCTACGGAGCTGCTGGTCACGCTCAAACGGCCGTCCGGCTCGTTTTGCACCGTCACACCGGGCAGCAGCGTGCCGAGATCACGCTCGTCCTCGCGCAACATCGCCGATTCATCCCATGACACCGTGCCGCACTCGCTGGTGCCGTAGAGGTTGTGAATTTTGAGCGTGTGCTGCTCCTGCGCCAGCCGCTCCAGCTTCAGCGTGAGCGCTGACCCGGCGGAGATGGCGAGGCTGACATTTTCGAACCTCACCTCGCCCATCAGCCAAGCCTTCCACAAGGCGGGGACTCCGGGCAGGAAAACGCGCGGGTGGTGCCGCATCGCGTCCATCAGCGGCTGGGCAAAAGGTTGCGGCGCAAAGCAGGTCGGCACGCCGTGAAACAGCGTTTGCAGCAACGTCATCGTCAGCCCGAACGAGTGCGCGCAAGAAATCGCCGCCACACCGACGCCGCGAGCGCCGAGATCGAGCGCTGCGTGCAGACGGTCAACATCGGCGGCGATTTGATCCAGCGTGAAGAACTGGCAGCGGCGCAGGCCGGAGCCGCCGACGGTTTGTTTGATCAAAGCGGTGCCTGCGGGCAGCGGAATCGCGGGGACGCGGCGCTGGCGGTCTTTTTCGACCAGTTGCACCGGCACGCCGTGCAAGAAGCCTGCCAGCAACGCCCGCAGCAGGGCGGGCGTGTCTCCCTGGGCCAAGACGTGATCCCCCGCAGGCCTTACGGCCCGCGCTTCGGCGTCGAGTTCACAGAAAGTCGTGGCGCTGCCGTCGGCCCAATAAAAAGCCGCCTGCGCGCCGCGCTCTGCCACGATACGATCCCAACGTTCAGCAAACATTTGCAGTCCATGCGACGGCGGCGTAATCCATGAACCGCGTCGTGCCGTAGAATGAACACTTGAGTGGGCAGTTCAACCGCCACGCCAACGAATCTCACCTGTCGCAGCCCTTTTCCGTGTCGTTTTCACCCAGCCAGCGCATCGCCATCACCGGAGCGGGCATCGTTTCGCCCCTGGGGCTGGGCTGGGAAGCCAATAAGCGCTCGCTTGCGGCGGATCGCAGCGCGTTCCGACCGGTCGATTTTTTTGACACCTCCGGACTCATAGCCAAAACCGGTGGCGTCGTCGATCTGCCCGCTGAAAGCCTGTTTCACCGCATTCCACCGCGCAAGCAGAGCCATGTGGACCGTGGCACGCGCATGCTGCTGCTGGCCATCCGCGAGGCGCTGGCCCAGGCCGGTCGCAGCGGCATGGAGGGCATTGATGCGCTGGTCATCGGCACCTCGGCGGGGGCGATGCCGCTCGGCGAGGCCTACTTTGAGAACGCCCGGCATGATCCAGGCCGCATTCCGTCCCAGCTTTCACGCGCCGAGCATTACCAGCCGCAGCGGCAGATGAACAGCATCGCCGACGAGTTCGGCTGGCGCGGTCCGGTCATCATCGTGTCCAATGCCTGCGCCTCCGGTGCCAACGCCATCGGCTGGGCGGCCGACATGATCCGCTCCGGGCGCTGCAAACGTGTTTTGGCCGGTGGTTTCGACGCGCTCGCGCGTCTGGTCTTCGCGGGCTTCGACAGCCTACGCGCCCTAGCTCCCAGCGGCATCCCTCGGCCGTTTGATGCGCAGCGGGACGGCCTCGCGCTCGGTGAAGGCGCGGCGGTGATGCTGCTCGAAGCCGAAGACGTCCGCCAAAGCGACGCGCTGGGCGACGTGGCCGGTTATTCGACTGCCACGGACCTGCATCACCTCACCCAGCCCGATCCCGAGGGCAAGGCGGCCATCCGCACGATGACCAGCGCCTGCGCCCAGGCCGGAGTTTCTCCAGCGCAAATCGGCTACATCAACTCCCACGGCACCGGCACGCCCTTCAACGACGTGGCCGAGGCCTCCGCCATCGCCGCATGGGCCGGGGACGCGGTTTCCACCATTCCCGTCAGCTCCACGAAATCCGCTATGGGTCATCTGCTCGGCGGCGCGGGCGCGGTCGAGGCGGTGATCTGCCTCATGGCGCTGCGCGGCCAATGGCTGCCCGCCAGCCTGAATGTGCGCACGATTGATCCCGCCGTGCGCTTTGATCTGGTGCAAAAATTCCGCCCGGCCCGCTTCGAGCATGCGCTGACGAATTCCTTCGGCTTTGGCGGCACCAACGCCACGCTGGTGCTGCAAAGGAGGTCCGCATGAACCTCGACGGCGTCCACATTCGCGGCGTCGGCGCGGTGAGCTCCGCTGGTTGGAGCGCTGGAGATCTGCTGCGCACCGTGCGCGAAGGAAATCCGCTGCCTGCCGTCAACTGCGCGCGTCCGGGCGATGAACGGACCTGGCCCTGCCCGGTTCGTCTCGTTCCGCCGCCACCGCCGGACAAAACGGCGCGGCATCCGCGCATGCGCCGGTCCAGCGCCATTACCCGCTACTCCGTGGCCGCCGCGCTCGGCGCACTGGCGGATGCCGGGCACGATCCTGCGGCTCCGCCACAAGGTTTGGGCATCCTATTCGTCATGATGAACGGCTGCGTGAACTACACGGGCCGTTTCTTCAACGAGGTGCTGCAAAATCCCGCGCAGGCCAGCCCGCTGATCTTCCCGGAGACCGTGTTCAACGCGCCCGCCTCGCACATCGCCTCCTTCCTCGGCATCGACGGCGTGGTCAGCACGCTGGTGGGCAGCCCCAACACGATCGTGGAGGCGCTGGACACCGCCGCGTTCTGGATTCGCAGCGGCATTGTCGAGGAGTGCTTGGTCATCGCCGCCGAGGAATGCGACTGGCTCAGCGCTGAGGCGCTCACCTATTATCATCCGAAGCTCATCGCCACCGAAGGCGCGGGTGCGCTGCTGCTTTCAGCCAAAAGCGTCGGTCCGCAAGTGCGCGAGGTCATCGGCCCGCTCTGCTACACCTCCTGGGACGAACGCGCCGCCCTGCTGCCAGATCTCGCGGAGCAAACACGCGCCACACTCACCAGCGAAGCAATTCTCATCGACGACCGTTGCGGCATCGACCGCATCGACCGCGCTGAGCAGGCGGCGTGGTTAGGAACGCAGTGGCAGGACGTGCGCAGTCCGAAATTCATCCTCGGCGAGAGCATGGGCGCGTCCTCCGCGCTGCAACTCGTGCTCGGCACCCTCGAAGCACGCGACACGCGCCAGCCGGTGGTTGTTTCCATGCCCGGTGCCAACACCGCGGCTTATGCGTGCGTGATCACGCCATGAAACGCGAGTTTGCTAGGCAGTGTTTTAAAACCCCAAAACGAAGAGGAAAGAGTTGTGCCCCAGGAGTGGTGAGGCGTTAAACTGCCAGTTTCGCCAGGCTTCATGATTGGTGCCGAATGCGTTAGGCGGGCGGTCTTTTTTGTTGGAGTAGAGAGATATCGAATGCTGGTGATAATCGAGCATCCTTGGCTCGTAATCCTCGGCTAGAAAGGCTAACGCAGTCTTGAGAGTGACTTCAGAATTATTCACAAGTTCTTCATAACGCAGCAGGTGCATACTTGGATGATGCCCTCCCGGGCTTGGATTGAGCACACCACACCCCGACCATCCCGCACGATCAAAATGATCTTGCTGCTCCTTCCAAGAAAGCGCTGGATGCTGCTTTGAATACGGAACTTTACGTGATCAAAAATCGCCATGTTCATTTTTGGTCAGCTTGGTTCAACCAAGCTCATATCACCTTTCATTCCGGGGATATGCAGCAACGGCTTAGTAGTAGCGAATCGGTCAGTTGGAAGAAGCTCTCTGGAGAATGCTGCCAGGAAAATCACGCATCACTTTGCCTGTATGGGGGAGGCAACGGTGAATCGCGCGGGCAAGAGGAGTCATGGACAGCCGATTATTCCTTGCTTGCGGGTTTACAGGCAAGCTCGTATTTGGGCCGGATGCTGGCCCCTTCTCCTATCGCAAATGTGCAGCATGCGATATGGCTCCTTGTCCCCGTCCACAATCGCCGGGCCACCACCAAGCGTTGTCTGGCTCATCTAATTGAGCTCGGCATTCGTGCCTGGGCAAACGTGCTGGTCATTGATGATGGTAGCAGTGACGGGACTCTGGAAATGCTCAAAGAAGACTACCCATGGGTGCAAACCGTGAGAGGTGACGGCAGCCTGTGGTGGGCCGGTGCCATCCGGCTAGGCATGGAAACGGCGCTCACCGCCGGGGCTGAGTGCGTTTGCTGGCTGAATGATGACAGTCTGCCGCAGCCTGGCAGCCTGGAGCGACTGGTTCATCTTGCGCTGGAAAACAAGGCCATTTGCGGAGGAGTCTGTAGGACGCCCGATGGAGCCTTTGTGTATTCGGGTGGCAACATCAAGCACCGCTGGCCGCGTCATCCGGCTTCTTTTCCACAGCCAACGGCACCCCCAAGGCGCGTGGAGTGGCTTCATGGCAACATGGTGGCCATTCCTGCCACGGTCTATGCACGAATCGGGCTCCCAGAGGGCCGCTGGATCAAACATAACTTTGCGGATGTCGATTTCACGTTTCGCGCCCATCGGGCTGGCATCCCTGTTCTTCTGGTCCCCTCTGCTCTGGGCGTGGCAGACCGCAACGATACGGCGAGCTACTGGTCTTGGGCGGACGCCCGGCTTTCATGGCTGGCCATCATGCGGGGATTTGGAAGCCCAAAGGTCTGGTGGTATGCGCCAGGACTCGTCCGCTTCAAAATATGCCACTTCGGTTTGCTGGGTGCGGCGGATTGTGGCTGGCTTTTCTGCAAGGCCTTAGCGATTATCATTTTCAAGTGCCTGCCCACCCAGTGGTTGACATCCATCAGCCGAAAGATCAGAAATTAGACATCCTTGATCACCGACCAATCCAAAACCAGTTCTCATCCCCTCGCGGGTTTCCAATGGGTAGTTTTTGGACCTGATTGGGGGCGTCATCCTTCAGCCAGTCAGCACCTCTTCAGTGAGTTTTTGGGGCACAGTCCGGTGCTTTGGGTGGAAACAGTTGGGCTGCGGGCACCGCAATGGAACAAGCGTGATCTCTGGCGCTCGGTCCAGAAAATCGTCGATTTTTTCTCTGGAAGGCGCCGCCGTACTGCAACGGCCCCCCATGGCTTGACCGTCATCTGCCCACTAACCCTGCCCTTCACGAGCATTAAGCTCGTCAGACAACTCAATCTCAGGCTTGTGCGCCGAAGTGTTGAAAAAGCCACGCGTCGCCTTCATTTTAAAAAACACACGCTGGTGGTCACCACGCCGGCTCAGGGTGACTTTGTCGGCAAACTAGGCGAGCAGCTAAGTGTTTATTACTGCCCAGACCAGTACGCCCTCTGGCCAGGCATGAATCATCAACTCATTCTGCAGATGGAGCGTATGCTAACAGATCGCGTCGATGCCATCGTAGCCGTCTCGGATCTCCTGGCTGCTCAATTTCAACGATCCGGGAAACCAACTTTCATTCTCAACCAAGGGGTGGATATGGCTCATTTTTCCCGTTCTCAGCCGCAGCAATCCGCAGGTCGTTTTGAGATCGTCTATTTTGGCATGATTGATGAGCGGCTTGATCTCGACCTCATCTTGGAGATCGCCCGCCAACTGCCCATGGCGACCATCCGGCTCATTGGACCTGCCACGATCCCTCTCCACCTGCTCGCTGGTGTAGCCAATATTCAGCTTGAGCCCGCTAAACCCTATGAGGATCTTCCGGAGATCTTGCACACCGCAAATGTGTTCGTCATGCCGTTCTTGCTGAGCGAACTCTCATGCAGTTGCAGCCCGCTCAAGATCAAGGAGTATCTGGCATGTGCGCGCCCGGTGATCTCCACGGCGCTGCCAGAGGCTGAGAGGCTTTCGCAGTTTGTCCACGTCGCCAAGGACCGAAGCGCCTTTGTAGAAGCGGTCATCGCAGCCACTGAAGGGCGGCTCTCCTTCGACGTGCAGAGAGTCCGGCACTTCATCGAGTCTGAGACCTGGCAGTTCAAGGCTTTGGAGTTTAGTCGGCTGGTGAATGAACTCCTTCGTGGAAGGGTCACCAGCAAATCCCCTCATACTGCCAGGGCAGGGCTTCCAGTTCCCTCCAGCCATTGACGTCGATCACGATATGATCTGGACGGGCCGATTCCTTCAGGGATTCGAGAGATACACACTTTTGGGAAACCACGATGACCTCACTGGATCGCAGCACTTCGGTCACGTCTTGCTTCAAGAGCTGTGCCAAGTGAGGCATCCGGCTCTGGATTTGCTGCTCGTTGGCACCAATCAGGCGGGAGAGATTGATGTGCGGATCGTAGATTCGCAATTCGTAGCCGCGTCCGATCAGCGTTTCTGCGGCAGCGACCATGGGGCTGCCGCGCAGGTCGTCCGTGTCCGCCTTGAAGGCGAGCCCGAGAAAGCCGATGCGGCGTTTCCCTGTGCCTTCAATCAGGCTGACGAAGAGATCCTGATGCGCGGCATTGGTGGCAGCGGTATTTTCAAGGAGGGGCAGGCTGAGGTTTTCCTGTCGAGCGAAGGATTTTAGCGCGGAGACATCCTTGGGCAGGCAGGAGCCGCCGAAGGGGTTGCCAGGCTTCATGTAGTAGCGGGATATGTTCAGCCGCGTATCGGCACATAGCACGTCCATGACGCGGGTGCCGTCCTCTCCCAAGTGCTTGCACAGGCGGCCGATCTCGTTGGCAAAACCGACCTTTAGGGCATGGAAATAGTTGCAGGAATACTTGATCATCTCCGCACCTTCCCACGCGAGAATGGACGGCTTGCCGCCCATCAGTTCACACACCGCAGCGTCCGCTGGTGCTGTGCCGTCCTGCGTGCCGATGACCACGAGGGAGGGTTTGCGGAAGTCTTTGACCGCAGTGCCCTCGCGTAGGAATTCGGGGCAGTAATAGACACGCACTTGGCCGGACTCCACCAAGTCTGCCAGCATGCCGGTGACGAGGCCACGGGTGCTCCCTGGCAGCATCGTGCTGCGATAGAGAAGGATGTGCGTTTTTCGCGTGTCTCGAATTGCCTGAATGATCTGGGTAGTGACTTTTTGGACGTAGCCGAGGTTCAGTCGGCCAGAAGGCAGGGAAGGGGTGCCCACACAGACGATGCTGACGTCCGTTTCCGTCACGGCCCTGTGGACATCGAGCGTAGCGCCCAGTCGGCCTCCGTCGGTGGCTTGTTTGAGCAGATGATCGATCTCTGGTTCGATAATGGGCGACTGCCCACGACCGAATGCCTCCACTTTGGCGGCTTGAAGATCCACACCGATGATGTGGTGCCCTTGTTCCGCCAGGCACGCCGAGGTGACTGCCCCGACGTAACCAAGGCCAAATACTGAAATGTTCACGGAGGTTCGAATTTGGATGATTTAGAAGACTCTGTGGCGTAATTGGACTGCTGGTATAATTCTGCAAGGCAAGATTGTCTGGAAGAGCTGGAAAGTCCTGCGGCATGCCAACTTTAAGAATCTTCGGTTTTGGCCTCGTCTTTGCCGACCTGATCACTCCTGTCTTTTTCTTCCTTGATCAAAAACAAGCGAGTCAGAGTCAGGCTTGCTACAGGCGTTTCCGGTGCCAGAAATACGACCAGTTGCCGGACTTTTCTGGGCGGCCTGCCTTCTGGCCATGTGATCCGCAGGTGTTTTTTGTGCGGACTCATCCAACCGCTTGTGTGCAGCTTTGTTTGGTGTTCATCGTCCAAATCAACCCTGACGCCGACTTCAACTGCGGCGTCGGCTTTCAATTCGCCATGGAGTTCGAGTCCCACGAAGTCGCTCCAGTCTTTTCCCAGAGCATCAAGGTGTGCAGTTGCTGGTCGGTCGTGCTTGCTCAGCAGCACGATTTGGCCCTCTTTTTTCCAAGTTTCCTGTTCTTTGTTTGGCTGGACGGTCCAAAACAGGCTCAACCGCTTTCCATGGGGCCCGAGTAGTTCGGGAAAAGATGCATGGGCTTGCCAGATGGTCCCACCCACCTCGGCCAGCCATGCGCCGGGTGGTGCCAGTATGAAAAAAACAGCCAGCAGATTCATGAGACCTCGCCGGATGTGTCCCGGCGTCATTTTTGCGAAGTTCAATAGGCTGCCGCCGAGAACGCCGACCAAGCCCCATCCAAAATCCTGCATGCTTGCCGTCCGCCCGAACCAAGGTTGCACCCATTCCATCAGCGCGGCTGCCAGGATTGTTCCCAGGGCGACACGCAGAGAGTTCAGCCAGCCTGAACTGCGACCGGAGGCGAGCGCGATGCAAGCGATGCTCATGAGCGGCGAGTGCATCCGGTTCAAACACTGGCCACGCCATCCCGCCGACCATTCGTGCGGCAGTGGAAGCAGCAAGACGCCCACAGTCGCGGCTATCACAGCCACCACTTTGATGGACGTATTGCCTCGCTGTCGATGTGTCAGGCTCATTCGATAGAAAAGGCTGAGGGTGTGACCTTGTTAGCGCGTCACGTCAAGACATGCATTCTGGTTCGGTGACTGCGGTGTCAACGTGGCTTGTCAGTCTTTGTTTCTTCAGCCAGGCGGTGGCGGTGTCCCATCTTCAAAGTCGTTTATAGACACGCATCCTGCCAATGAGACCGGGACTTCTTGTGACAGTTTGCTCAAACTCCATTGCCCAGGAAGCATGGGAGTTGTCCAGCGCTGCCTCCAGCAGACGTTCGTGTTCTTTACGCTGGTTTGCTGGCACAGACAGATCCACAAACACCCGGGTGATCTTCAAACGGTCCAGATGTTCAAGTAGTTCCTTGGGGGTGTTGAAGGCAGGCTTGTAGCCGCGTCCCATCCAGTCACTGGAAGACAGTTCCTTGCTGCCCCGATAGATTCTAAGCGGGGAAGGGGATCGCTGCGGGCAGTCGAAGGCCGCAGCCGCGATGACCGCCCCTTCGCCGCGCGGGTCTGATGCCACCAGCCAGTTTGTTTGCCGTGATATCGCTCCAGCAGGCACTCCGGCGCGTGCCACGGATGTGGAGAATCCGCTCACGCGCTTCTCCGGCCAGCCGACCATGGGCAAAGCTGCGGCCATCACCGCCAAGAGGGCGATCGCCTGACCGCGTGAGCCGGGTTGCCAGAGCATCCCGGTTGCTGTCACCACTCCCGCTAGCAGCACTGGCATGGCGGGCAGGAGGTAGCGTTCCGTCATGCCCGCCGGCACCAGCAGGATGATGAGCAGCGCTCCAAAGGCCAGGGCACCAAGCGCCGCTGACTGCGTTGCGTGCTTACCGCGTCCGCCCCGGCCCAGCCACAACATCAGCACCACGCCTGCGGGGGCCAGCAGCGCCAGAGGCCATCCCAGCGCGCGGGGCAGCGCCTTCAGGTAGTAGGCCATCGCCTCAGGCAGAAACTCGGCCAGCGAAACATGCAGCATGCCTTCCGCTGTGATTTTCGAGGAATACAACATCCAAGGCGCCGCTATCAGGAGCACAGGCACCCCGCAGAGCCACCAGGACACCCGCTTCAACAGCCCCAGACTCCCACAGAGCAGCGTCGCCAGCGGAGGAATCACACACAGCCCCATGGCCGATCCCTTGGTGAGGATTGCGGCTGCTGCCACCAAGCCGAAACCTAAAGACCGCCGCACTGTGGGCCGGTTTAGGTAATCACGCCAGATCAGCGCTGCCGTCAGACCCAGCAGGACCACCAGAGTGTCGGACATTACCAGTTGTATCTGCTTCAAGCCCGTCGGCAGCATGCTCATGAGCAGCGCCGACACCACCCCGGCCCTTGTGCCCCCGGCCTTTGACACAATCCGGTAGAGCACAGCGCATAGCGCCGCACCCAGCGCTGCCTGTAAAACAAACAGTGCTGGAACCGAAGCCCCTGGCAGCATCCACGCGCCTGCCAGCAGGTAATAACCCGGAGGATAGTGTCCCAGGGCGACTTTCGGAAAGTCCGCGTAGTATTGCTGGGCGAAGGTCATGGGCGGCTGCCGCCAGCCTCCCGCCAGGTAGTCGCGCAGCATCAGGCTCGTCACCGCATGCGCCGCCTCGTCTGGATCGCCTGCCAAGTCAGACTCCCAGGCGCCCCGCGTGGTGATGAACACCAAGTTCAAGATCAGGCAGGTCGCGAAGACCAGCCAAGTGAGGCGACGGCGGAAAAGAAGGGCTTGCATGGTGCGGTGCGGCTTGAGAGGGGCTTTCAGGCCAGCGGCTTTTGCGCCAGCACTAGGTACTGGCCTCCCAGCGGCACACGGCGCAGCCAGCGCTCCAGCGGACGCAGCGTCGCCAGCTTGGCCGGGAAGAAAAACAGGTGGTCCGTCCTCAGCACCTTCAGTCCCGCCTGCCTCAAGAGGTGCCTCGCCTGATGCGGGAAGAGCATCTGTGCGTCCCGATCAAACGGCACCCGGCTCATAACCCAGTGAACGGCCGGGTTCCAGCGGTTGTTCTCCCAGAAGGCAAACACGCCGCCGGGCTTCAAGCTCC
>CAXNGR010000036.1:0-12243 GCA_964201265.1 Verrucomicrobiaceae bacterium | reverse complement strand
AAAGAGGAAGAGTACCATTCGACAAACTATTCGGCTGGTCTGGAGTCGCTTGTGGGCCGGGGAGTGTCGATCACGCAACCAGCCGAATTTTTTAGCGACGTTGAGACTGAGAACCACGACGTCGTTTTCGCCCAACAAATCCGCCCCACCTAAGTCCTGCCCCTCTCCTCACAGACTCACGGTCTCAAAGCATCCCCGGCGCGTAGCGCGGACGCGAATCAGAGTCGGTGTTCAGACGCTGGCGCATGTTGGGATCGTCCAGGGCGCGGTCCACGGCTTCTTGGAGGGCGCGGGAGGTGAGTTCACGCAGAATGGGCACCGGAGAGCCGCTGCCGGGGCGGTAGGCGTTGCTCTGGCGCTCGCCCTCATAGACTTTCGAGTAAACCACAGCACCACTGGCTGATTCGACCACGTTCACGCGGATGCGGGCGTAGCCATAAGGATGCACCAGGAGCTGGGCGCGCAGGTCTTGGATGTCACCTTGGAGAATGAAGCGCCCTTTGGAGGCTGCGACCAGCATGCCACGAGCCTCCAGGCCGTGGGCAAAGGCATTGGCCACGATGTCACTGACCGGCAGCCGCGTCTGCAACGTGTCCACCGCAGGGCCGATGGGCATGCGCACATGCCCGAGAGTCTGGGCCTGCACGCCGCGCTTGTCCTTGAACTGGCCGACGGAGAAATCCGGGGTGCCACGCACCACCTGGCCGGGCTGCGGAACGTAATCGAGGCTGATAACGGAGGAGTTGGAGCAGGCCGACAGGCTGATCACGACGGCAGAAAAGGCGAACAGGCACCGGTAATTCATGGTGGCGCATCCTTAGAGCACCTCACAGACGAATCAATGAGCGAGATGACTCTCGGCGTGGTCGCAGACAAAAAAACAACCCTGCCGGAACTCGGAACTCAGGAAAAAAACCCCCAAAACCTGAATCCAATTAACCCGGCAGGGTTGATTAATTAAATTTATATTCGGAAAGTGGGTGACCATGCAATACCAAAAAATTTGCCATCAAAAAAAATGCCGCGCCACCTTCCTGCTGGCCGGTCTGCTTTCCCTCCTTCCCCTCTCGGAAAGTCACGCGCAGTTGGGGCGTGCAGTCCGGCAGGTGATTGTCACGCAGGCCGCTACCTGGAACTCCAACACGGCCAGCATGCAATGCTGGCAGCGCTCCGGGGCCGACCAGCCCTGGCAGCCGGTGTTTGAAAAGGCCGTGCCTGTTCTCCTGGGCAAAAAAGGTCTTGCCTGGGGCCGCGGGGTCTTCAATCCGCCGCAAAACGGCATTCCAGCCAAGATTGAAAAGGACTGGCGCGCGCCGGCGGGTGTTTTTCAGCTCGGCAGCCTGTTTGGCTATGCCCCCACGCCTCCTGGAGGTGCCAGATGGCCTTACATCCAGGTCGGCCCGTGGGATGCCTATGTGGATGACTCGAACTCGCCTTATTATAACCGCCACGTCCGCATTGATCCCAGGAAGGGCATACCGCCATGGTTTGAGAAGCAAAAAATGCGACTCGGCGACGCCGCTTACAAGTGGATGCTCGAAATCCGTCACAACCAGCAGCCCACCGCCCCCGGCTACGGCAGCGCCATCTTTTTTCATGTCCGTCGCGGCCCCTCCACGCCCAGCGCCGGCTGCACCACCATGGCCGAGGCTGATCTGACCCGTCTCATCCGCTGGGTCGATCCCTCCGCCGCACCGCACTATGTGTTGCTGCCAAAGGTGGATTACGCCGCGCTGCGTGGGGTGTGGGGGCTGCCGTGAGTCAGAGGCAGGTCAAAGAGTCAAGTGGCTGCGCCGTCAAGAGGGTCAAGATTCGTGCACCAGCCCCAACCTTGACCTCTTGACCGCTGCTTGACCATCCCTTGACTCCCCCGCCCTCCCCTGCCATCTCCCATTCGTCATTCTGCATTCCTCATTCGTCATTTACTTCTTCCATGGCCACTCCAGCCCCTGCGCACAACTACACTGAAGACAGCATCAAATCCCTCGACTGGCGCGAGCACATCCGGCTCCGTCCAGGGATGTACATCGGCAAGCTCGGCGACGGATCGCTGCCTGAAGACGGGATTTATGTGCTGCTCAAGGAAGTCATCGACAACAGCATCGACGAGCACGTCATGGGCTTCGGCAATTCGATCGAGATCAACATCGCCGAGGACCAAACCGTCACGGTGCGCGACTACGGACGTGGCGTGCCCCTGGGCAAGCTGCTGGAGTGCTCCGCGCAGATCAACACGGGTGCCAAATACGACAGCGAGGCCTTCAAACGCTCCGTCGGCCTCAACGGCGTCGGCATCAAGGCGGTGAACGCCCTGTCCGAGTTCTTTGAAATCCAGGCCTTCCGTGAGAGCCAGACGCGCAGCATCGAGTTCAGCCAGGGCCTTGTGGTCTATGACATGGGCAAACCCAAACCCAGCACCGAGCCCAACGGCACGCGCATCGTCTTCCGGGCCGACGCGGAATCCTTCGCCGATGACACGCACTACCGCGTCGATTTCGTGCGCGAGATGCTGCGCTTTTACTCCTGGCTCAATCCCGGCCTCACGCTGCTGTTGCGCACACCAGCGGGCGAGGAGAAATTCAAGTCCAAGGACGGCCTGATGGATCTCGTGCGCGCCAAGCTCACCGAAGATCCGCAGTATCCCATCATCCACATCGCCGGAAAGGACGTGGAGATCGCCTTCACGCATGGCAGCGGCTACGGCGAGGAGTATTACAGCTTCGTCAACGGCCAGCACACCACCCAGGGAGGGACGCATATCGCATCCTTCCGCGAGGCCATCGTGCAGGAATGCCGTGAGTTCTTCAAAAAGCAGTTCGAGCCCGCCGACGTGCGCGGCAGCCTCATCGCCGCCGTTAGCGTGAAGGTGCAGGAGCCAGTTTTCGAGTCGCAAACCAAGACCAAGCTCGGCTCCACCCACATGGAGCCAAACGGCCGCAACCTGCGCACGCACATCCTCAACACCGTCGTCTCCCAGCTCGACAATTTCCTCCACAAGCACGCCGACATCGCCAAGGCGCTCCAGGAAAAGATCAACTCCAACGAAAAGGAGCGCAAAGAGATCAGCGGCATCCAGAAAGCCGCGCGTGAGAACGCCCGCAAAGCCAAGGTCCACAACAAGAAGCTGCGCGACTGCCGCATCCACTTCGACACCAAGGACAAGCAGCGCGAGGACAGCACGCTCTTCATCACCGAGGGCGATAGCGCCTCCGGCAGCATCACCAAGAGCCGCGATGTGAACACGCAGGCCGTTTTCAGCCTGCGTGGGAAGCCACTCAACTGCTACGGCCTCACGCGCAAGATCGTCTATGAAAACGAGGAGTTCTACCTCCTCGCCAACGCCCTTCAGATCGAGGAAGACCTCGAAGACCTGCGCTTCAACCGCGTCGTGCTCGCCACCGATGCCGACGTGGACGGCATGCACATCCGCCTGCTGATGATCACGTTCTTTTTGCAGTTCTTCCCCGAACTCGTGCGCAAAGGCCACCTTTACATCCTCCAAACGCCGCTCTTCCGCGTGCGCAACAAGAAGGACACCTTCTACTGCTACAGCGACGACGAGCGCCAGCGCGCCATCCACCTCTGCGGCAAGAACGCCGAGATCACCCGCTTCAAAGGCCTCGGTGAGATCAGCCCGGATGAGTTCAAGCACTTCATCGGACCCAACATCCGCCTGGAGCCCGTCAAAATCCGCGACCACGAGCTGGATGCCGAAGGCAACGCCATCCCCTCCGAGCACAAGAGCGTGAAGGAGATGCTCACCTTCTACATGGGCAAAAACACCCCCGAACGCCAGACCTACATTGTGGAAAACCTCCGCATCGAGAAAGAGCTGGAGTTCAACGACAAGGGAGAGGTGAAAGAAGATTTGAAGCTGGCGGCGTAAGCGGCCTCAAGTCCTCTCGACGGAACAAAGCCGCATGCGCCATCATGCGGCGACAAGACCACGCTGACAGCCAGCGTACGTCTTCGCATGAATCGCTGCTTTCTTCTCGCCTGCCTGCTCACCTTGCCCCTGCGGGCTGATCCGAGACCCGAGTGGTCGCTGTGGACACCGCGTGACGAGGCGGCCCCAAAATCAAGCATCAGCCAGAAAGGTGGTCATGAGGGCAAGGAGGCGCTCATTCTCGAAACGGGTGCTGGGGAGCATTGGATCGGCTGCTGGACGCGCACACTGCCGGTGGAAGGCGGGCAGCATTACCAGTTCAGCGCATGGCGGAAATTTACCAACGTGCCGCTGCCGCGCCGCAGCGTGTATGCGCGCGTGATTTGGACGGATGCGGCGGGCAAACCGGTCACCTGGGAAGAACCGGCGAAGCAAGGTTATGCCAAAGGCACCATCCCACGCGCGGAACCTGAGTATCCGCACGATCCAGCGGGCGAAGCCGGCCAGTGGGCACGTTGCCAGAGCATCCTGCGTGCTCCAGCCAACGCGAAGCGAGCGAAGATCGAGCTGTATCTTCAGTGGGCTGCGAACGCACGTGTGGCGTGGAGTGATGTGAGCCTCGCCGCCGTTCCTGCGCCCGCACCACGCAAGGTGCGCCTCGCCACGGCGCATCTCCATCCGCGTGAAGGCAAAAATCCTACTGACAAGCCGCCGCAGTTCGCCGCGCTCATTGCCGAGGCGGCCAAACAGAAGGCGGATCTCATCGTGTTGCCCGAAACGCTTACCTACTACGGCACTGGCAAGCGGATGGACGAATGCGCCGAGCCGGTGCCCGGCTCCAGCACCGAGTATTTCGGCCAGCTCGCCAAGAAACACGACCTGCACATCGTCGCTGGCCTTGTTGAGCGCGAGGGCAAGACGCTCTACAACACCGCCGCGCTGATCGGCCCCGATGGCCGGATGATTGGCAAGTACCGCAAGGTGACGCTGCCACGCGGCGAGATCGAGGCAGGCATCACGCCCGGCCATGAGTATCCGGTGTTTGAGACGCGCTTTGGCAAGGTCGGCATGATGATCTGCTACGACGGCTTCTTCCCTGAGGTCGCTCGCGCGTTGAGCATCCAAGGGGCCGAAGTCATCGCCTGGCCGGTGTGGGGCTGCAATCCGATGCTGGCGAAGGCCCGCGCCTGTGAGAACCACGTTTATGTCATCAGCAGCACCTACACCGACGAGCGCCAGCACCAGTGGATGATCTCCGGCATCTTCGACCATTACGGCGATGTGCTCGCGAAAGCCGTTGAATGGGGCACCCTGGCCATCACCGAAGTGGATCTCAACGCCCCGACGCACTGGAACAGCCTCGGCGATTTCAAAGCCCAGATCCCCAGCCACCGGCCACCGAGTTTGAAAGAGTGAGTTTACCGCCAAACTCCTTGGCTATGTTTGCAGGGGTGAGCCGGAGGCTCGAAAGAAATTAGCCAGGGGTGAAGCGAGGCACGAGCGCAACCCCTGGAACACGCCCCACGCTAATCCTCGCGCCTACCGCGACCTGGAAGGTCGCGAGAAGCTCACGTAAGCTCTTCGCATTCAAATAGCTGATCGCGCCCTTCTCGCGCTCCTGCCGGAGCGTCATGAACTCGGTGCTCGTCTCAGGATGCATGACCGGTGGTTCGCGTTCGCTATCGCTCACTTCACCACCGGCTATCTTCTTTCGAGCCTCCGGCTCGCCGAATACAAAAACAACACGCCGCAAGCCCGGTGGACTTGCGGCGTGAACTCACAGCACAACACACCCTCAAATCGTGCCCAAAAACTCGATCAGTTGATCCACCTGCCGCTGATTCAGTTTGAGATAGCGATCCTTCGCGGCCTTCGCCTCACCATCGTGCGCCTTGATCGCTTCATCCACCGTCGCGGCACGACCATCGTGCAGATACGGGGCGCTTTCACGGAGGCCCCAGAGCGGCGCGGTCTTCATGTCTCGCACATCAGCGGTCCCCTGAGCGATTCCGTCTCCGAGCGCTCCCATGTCATGCAGCAGCAGATCAGAATAGAGCCAGACCTCCTTGTTGCGCAGCGAGGCCGAGCGGTTCTGCCCTGTGCGCATCACGGGTACATGGCAGTTGGCGCAGCCGGTGCTTTGAAACAAGCCCCGGCCAGCAATCGCGTTCGGCGTCAGCGGCAGGCGCGGTGGCGCAGCGAGCCATTGCATGAACTCTGCGATGCGGTCGATGTCTCCGCGCCCTTGCGCGTCCAGCGTGTCCTCAGGATCGGCCACGGTGTCGTACTGGCTCAGCAGTTGGGCATTTCCGTTCGGCGCGTTCTCCACTGGGAACAGGCGGTTCGTGATGCCCATCTCGTTCACATAGGCCTCGCCGGAAAACGTCAGCAGCGTGGCGATCTGCGCCTTCCAGCCAAAGCGACCGATCATCGTGCGACCTGTGGCCCCATCCTGCACCTGCGAGACCTTGCCCAGCACTCCATCCACCGGGCGTGACTTCACGTGACGCAGAATTTCCGCGTCAGGGATGGCCTCGATCAATCCAAGGCCAAACAACGGCGTGGTGTTCCGCTGCGCCACCACATTGGCCTCCGGCGGCACGACTTCATGCACGGCGCTGTTAATCTCGCGCTCTTGCAGCAGCGATCCACCGAGCGAGGTCAGCGGATTGAACACACCGTTCGTTGTGTGGCCGAAGCGCGTCACGTTGAAGACGCTGCCGCCACCCACAGCAGGCGCGGAATGGCAGATCACACAGGAAAAGCCGTTGAAGATCGGCCCTAGGCCGCTGGCCTCCGTCTCCACGTTTTCGAATTCAACTTTGCCGTCATTGAATTCCTGCAACTCACGCCGCGTGAGTCCGGGCAGTGGATCGCCAAACTGCGGCGTGCGCACATTGGGCGGCGGTGTTTGCGGGCGCTGCTGCGGCTGGGGCCGCTGTGCGGGCTGCTTGCGTTGCATCGGTGCAGGCGGGGCAGCAGGAGCATTGCGGGGCGGCGGCGGTTGCTTTTTTGGAGCCTGCGCAAATACCTGTGCCCCAAAGGGACAGGAAACGGCAAGCGTGATGAAGATGGAGGTGCGGAACGCGTTCATAACATGGGCGGGTTGTGATGGCGATCAGGCAAGTGCTTGATCTCGTTGACCCGGAAAAGCCCTCGCGTGGAAAATCGTTACTCCGAATATTTTCAACTCACTGCCATGACCTTTAAAATCCTCCTCAAATACCTCCTCAGCGCCGGCATCATCACGCTCGTCAGTGAACTCGTGAAACGCAGCGACAAACTCGGCGCGTTGCTCGCCGCATTGCCATTCGTCAGCATCATCACGCTGTTCTGGGTGCACTTCGAGAGTGCTCCCGAAGTGCGGGCGCAGAAGACCGCCGATCACATGTGGTACATCTTCTGGTATGTGCTGCCTACGTTGCCGATGTTTCTCCTCTTCCCCGCCTTCCAGCGCTGGTGGGGCTTTTACGGCGCTCTTGGCGGCAGCGCTGTGCTCACCCTCGCTCTGTTTGCGCTGCTGCGCACCCTCAGCGCCCGCTTCGGCCTCATGCTTTAATCTCATCACTCATAATCCATTACTTCCGTCATGAACCGCCGTTCCTTCCTGATCACCGCCGCCGCTGCTGCTGCTGCCATTCCGGCCCGTGCGGGCCAGTTCAGCGGCAAGATTCGCAAATCTCTCAAATGGAGCATGGCGCAAAAGGCTGCGAAGGACATGACGCTGACCGAGGCCTTTAAAAAACTCCGTGCCTGCGGCTTTGAAGGCGTCGAGCCGAGCCTGCTCGGCCATGTGACGGAACAAAACGCCGCCGAGTGGATCGCAGCGAGCAAAGACAGCGGTTTGATCATCGACGGCACTGTGGGCGGACGCGCCGAGACCTTGGAGGCAGGCATCGACCTCACGAAAAAGCTCGGAGGTGACTCGATGCTCATCGTTCTCGCCTATCCGCCAGAGCAGTCGTTCCAGAAGACTTGGAACGACGCCGTGGCACGCATGAAAGTCGCCGCAGTTCATGCGCAGAAGCAGCAGATCAAGATGCTCATCGAAAACGTCTGGAACACCTTCCTCATCAGCGCCCCGGACATGGCGCGTTTCATTGACGAGGTCGGCAGCCCGTGGGTGCAGGTGCATCTGGACATCGGCAACCAGATGCGCTGGGGCGTTGCCGAGCATTGGGTGGAGGTGCTCGGCAAGCGCAGCCAGAAGCTCGACGTGAAGGAGTATGACCTCGACAAGGCGATGAACGAAGGCATGCGCAAGGGCTTCGACAAGCCGCTCGGCGAAGGCAGCATCCACTGGTCCGCCGTTCGAACCGAGCTCGCCAAGCTCAACTTCACCGGCTGGGCCGCCGCCGAAGTGAAAGCGGGAGACTGGGACTACCTGGCCGATGTCGCGAAGCGCATGGACCGCGTGCTGGACCTGTGACGCGCTGCGAAAACGCACTTTTGTGTCCAAAACAAGCCTTTGCTACCCTTATAAGTAACAACCGCCATGAATCCCATCCCCCATCACGAACTCCTCACCAATCGCCGAGACATCCTCCGCCGTGGCGGTGCGGGTTTTGGTGCGCTGGCGCTGTCCGCTCTGATGGGAGAATCCCCGCTAATGGCTGCACTGAGCGACACTGGCGGCAAACCGGGCACGCCGCAGTCCTCCAAGCTCGCGCACAAGGCAGGCAAGGCAAAAAGCGTGATCTTCCTCTTCATGGAGGGCGGCCCGAGCCACATCGACCTGCTTGATCCGAAACCCCTGCTCCGCGAACTCGCCGGACAGTCATTGCCAGATAGCTTCGGCACAGTCATCACCGCCATGGGTGAAAGCCGCGCACCATTGCTCGCGGACAAGCGTGAGTGGAAACAGCACGGCCAAAGCGGCCTGTGGATCTCTGACTGGCTGCCCCACACCGCACAAATGGCCGATGATCTTTGTGTCGTGCGCTCCTGCGTCTCCAATGGCATCAATCACGCCGGTGGTGTGTGCCAGATGAACACCGGAAGCATCTTTGGTGGGCGTCCATCTCTCGGCTCTTGGGTCAATTACGGTCTCGGCACCGAGAACCGCAACCTGCCCGCCTTTGTCGTCATCAAAGACACCGAAACGCAGGTCGTGAACGGCGTGCGCAACTGGGGCAGTGGCTTCATGCCCGCGACGTATCAAGGCGTCGAGTTTGAAGGCGGCACGACACCAATCTCCAACCTCGCCACTCCCAAAGGCATCTCCGAGGCACGTCAAAAAGGCAAACTCGGCTTCCTCAACAAGCTCAATCGCGATTTCGGCGCTGGCCGCACCGACAACACCGAGCTCGACGCCCGCATTCGCGCTTATGAACTCGCGTTTCGCATGCAAGCCGAGGCACCCGAGGCTGTCGATCTCAAGGGTGAATCCGAAGCCATCAAAAAACTCTACGGCATCGACGATCCGAAAACGGAGGTCATGGGCCGCAACTGCCTGCTCGCGCGTCGCTTAGTCGAGCGCGGTGTGCGCTTCGTTCAGCTCTACCACGGCAGCGGCAGCAAATGGGACGCGCACGACAAGATCGAGGCCAACCACACCAAATACTGCGGCGAGCAGGACAAACCCGTCGCTGGCCTTTTGCGCGATCTCAAATCACGCGGCCTGCTTGATGAAACACTCGTCATCTGGGGTGGTGAGTTCGGTCGCACGCCGATGAGCGAGAAGGGCGACGGCCGCGACCACAATCCGACCGGTTTCACCATGTGGATGGCCGGCGGCGGCGTCAAAGCCGGCACCACCATCGGCACCACCGACGACCTCGGCCTCCGCGCCGTTGAGGACAAGCTGCACGTCCACGATCTGCACGCGACCATTCTCCACCTCATGGGCATCGACCACACCCGCCTCGTGTACACCCACAAAGGCCGACCCGAGCGCATCGACATGAACGAGGGGAATCCATATACGAAGATTCGGGCTTGAGGTTTTGACAAGGAGAGGGGACATCCTGTCCCCTCTGAAATGGGACCAAGATGGTCCCACTCCTTTCACAAGCCCTTCGCCAGCGTCTTCACGCGCAGCAGGAACATATCCGCCGTGATGTACAGGGTGTCACGATCCGAGCCTCCAAAGGCGCAGTTTGCGGTCGCCTGTCCGGTGAGGATGTTGCCGAGGTGCTTGCCGGTCTTGTCGATGATCAAAACGCCGCCGGGGCCAGTGGTCCAGATATTGCCGTTCGTGTCAACCTTCATGCCATCGCAGCCGCCTTTGCGCTCCGCGCTCTTGAGCGGCTGCGCATTGAAAAACACACGGCCATTCTTCGCACTGCCATCGTCTTGCAGATCATAGGCCATCACGCGAGTGTTCTGCGGGTCAGAGACGGCGATGTAGAGCACTTTTCCGTCGGGGTTCAGGGCGATGCCGTTCGGGAAACGCACGTCTTGCACCAGCAGCGACAACTTGCCCTCCGAGGTGAGCGCGTAGATGCCATGAAAGTCCAGTTCCGCCGCCGCGCCACCTTTCTTCAGGCCATAGGGGGGATCGGTGAAGTAAATCGTGCCGTTCTTGGCGATCACGAGATCATTCGGGCTGTTGAAGCGCTTGCCTTCGTATTTGTCCGCCAGCGAGGTGAAGCTGCCGTCCTTCTCCAGACGTGCAATGCGGCGCTCGCCATGCTGGCAGAGGATCAGACTTCCCTGCGCATCCACCGCCAGGCCGTTTGAGCCTTGGCCATCGTTGCTCAGACTGCCGCTCGGTTTGAGCACCACCTTGGCCGCTGCGTCGCCTTCCTTCCAGCCAAAGACCGTGTTCTCCGGCACGTCCGAAAACACGATACCTCCATCACGCCACACCGGTCCTTCCGACCAGTTAAAGCCCGACGCCAGCACCTCGATCTTCGACCCCGGAGCGATCAGCGCGTCTAGAGCTGGGTCCAGCCGCTCGATCGAGCCGTTGAAAGACGGAACCGGCTCCGCCGCGAAAGATGCGAGGGAGGAGACAAGCAGCAGAGGAAGAATGCGATGGATCATGGTGATGTGGCTGGAACACGATTAAACGAACGAGACTCGCGATGTTGCGAGAAAACGAAGGGCCCCACTAAAAGAACAACGCGAGGGAAACAGCGCGGCAATGCTTGGGGTCTGCCACCACTCGCTCACACCGCCCGCGTCACGCGCTTCCAAAAGAAGTCCAGCTCACGTGCCAGGACGCCCATCACCTGCGCGGGGGTAGCCTGGAGCAGGCCCGTTTCGGATTCCTTGATGATGCGCTGCATGGCATAGAGGGCAGCCACGCCGGACGGGTCCAGATGGATGGCATCCACATTCGGACGCAGCACCTCAGGGAAGACGGTTCCGTGTTGCAGGATGGCCCAGCTTTGCTGCTCGCGGTCGGATTTGAACGTGGCGATCTTCAGTTTAGGCGCGGTATCGACCGCGTTCGTCTGCAATTCCACCATGCGTCCCGCTGCGAAACCCGCCAAAGTGCGCCAGTAGGGGCCGTCGGCGAAATTCGCGAGGCCAAAGATGATCTCCATGCCCTGCAACGACCAGCACATGGCATAGCGACCAGTCATGCCGGGCAGTTCGTGCTCGTTGAAACGCACGAGGGGGAAACGACGGCCCGCGAGGCGGATCAGGTCTGCCAGCCGGGAGTAATCCAGCGGCAGCGTGGCCGCCTCCGCGTTCATTTGCAGCCGCAGCGCTTCATAGCGGCCCAGCAGTGCATCGCGTTCAGCATCTTGGGTGGTCTGTGGCGCTTCGACCGTTGAAACGACGGCAGCAGCGGGTCCGGCAGTGCTGATGACACTGGCCAGACGAGAAACCACGGCATGCGCCGCAGGCTCAGGCGCAGCAGGCGGTGCCTGGCGGAGTTTTCCCAGCATCTCGCGAAGGTTTTCAAACGCGCCCGCCGAACTCGGAGAAAACTGAGTTTTGGAAGCAGCCTCGCCATCGGTGACTGCGACTTCTGCTTCCACGTCCTCCGGCAGCAGGCTAGGCGGCGGCAGATGCGTGCCATTGGTGCCTAGCAGCGGCTTTTCGAGCTGCTGCGGCAGCGCCGGCTGCGGCTCGGCCAGTCCTTCGGCCATGAGTTTCATCTCCGAGGTCGTCTGCGAGTCGAAGATCGACACATCTTTCGGCGCGTTCTCTTCCAGCAGTGTTTCCGTCAGCAGCGGCAGCGTGCCCGGCTCTTCTGGCTCAGCCTTGACTGGCATCATCGGTGCCACAGGCTGTGGCGACGCCAGCGTCTGTTGAAAAAACTCCCACTGCTTCGCTGCATGGCGCAGAAAGGTCCGCGCCGAGACCGAACCGAGCGGCCTGCCGAGGAAATAGCGCTTCACATCCACAAAAGACTCGAAATCTCGTAACTCATCAGCCTTCACACCTGCGTGATCCAGACG
>CAXNGR010000035.1:0-12259 GCA_964201265.1 Verrucomicrobiaceae bacterium | reverse complement strand
GCGGCTGCCGTTTTCTGGCAATCTATCTTCGAAAGGTCAGGCGAACCTGAGGCTGCCGGTTACTTGACGTGGGCGGAGACGAGCTTGGTCATCTCAAACATCGTCACCTGGCTCTTGCCGCCAAAGACGGCTTTCAGCTTTTCGTCGGCGTTGATGTTGGTCTTCTTCGCCTGGTCCTGAAGGCCGTTCTTCTTGATGTATTCCCACAGCTTCTTGGTCATTTCTCCACGGGAGACGGGAGTGGAACCAATCACCGCCGCGAGGATCTCGTCTGGCTGGACGGGCTTCGAAAGGGCGGGGTTGAGTTTACGGGCGGGTTTCGGTTTGGTTGAGTCTGGCATAAGGGGGCAGAGGCTGGCAGCTATCAGGCCTTGGGTCAACTCCTGATGCTGTAGAGGCTTTTCTGTGGCGTTTTTCGCCTCACGAGTCTGATCTGAAGAGGGGGAATGACGAAAGAATGGCCCCTAGTCCGAATGAATCATCGCTCACGGCACTGACTCGTCATTCGTCATTTTCCCCGCCTGCCTCCAGCAGTCGCACTTTTTTCTCCACCAGCGGCAGCCAGAGGCTCACGCGGGTGCCGAGGCCTTCGCGGCTTTCGATGTCGATCTCGCCGCCATGTTCGCGGATGATGCGGCGGACGATGAGCAGGCCCAGTCCCGTGCCGGTGCTGCGGGTGGTGGCGAAGGGCTGGAAGAGCTTGCCCATCTGCTCGGCGCTGATGCCTTTCCCCGTGTCCTCGAAACTCAGGCGCACCTCGTAGTCGGTGAAGGTGCCATTGATCGTCAGCGTGCCGCCATTCGGCATCGCCTGGCAGGCGTTGCGGATCAGGTTGTAAACCGCCTGCTTCATCTGGCCGGGATCGAGCGGCATGGCGGGCAGATCGGAACGCAGGTCGAGTTTGAGCTTCACTTTGGCCTGCTCGATCTCCGGCTGTAGGAAGCGCACGCACTCCTCCAGCAGCTCGCGCAACTGCACGCGCTGAAGTTGCGGCTGTGTGGGGCGGATGGCGGCGAGGAACTGACCGATGATGAAATCCAGCCGCCGAATTTCTCCCGTGGCTACGTCGAGGTGCTCGCGCAGGCTTTCGCCCTTCGCGCCCATTTTTTTGAGGCGGCGCTCGAGGAGCTGGAGGTGAATGGTCAAGGAATTGAGCGGATTGCCCAGCTCATGCGCCACACCGGCTGCGAGGAGCGTGAAGGCGTTCAACCGTTCGCTTTCGAGCTGTTCTTCGGTGCGCTTCCGCGTCTCGGTGACATCGCGGATCAGCATCACGAAGCCCATCGGCTGGTCGTCGTCGATGCTGGTGATGTAGAAATTGAGGTAGCGGTTTTCCGGGTAAAAAATCTCCAGGTCGCGGCTGACCACCGTGCCGGGTTTCAGCATCTCATTCCAGTCCAGCCCACGCACGCCCTGGGCCAGGCGCTGGCCGATCACCTGGTCCTGCTCCATGCCAAAAAAGGTGCAAGCCGCCCGGTTCACATAGGTCACCTTGCCTTCGGTATCGAGCAGGATGACGCCCTCCTGCAGCGCGTCGAAGACCTTCTCCTGAAATTTCTTCTCCCGCAGCAGCTCCATCACGATGCCCTGGACTTCGCCCGGTTCGAGGCGGTCCATTCGTTTGATAAGTTTATCGATGAAGGCAGATCTCATACACGGGTGGTCATGAACGACCTTTTGATCGTCCTTGGCGCTTTCTCTGGCCTCGGGAAATCCACATGGTTTCAGCGCTCCTTGAATGGCTCAAGCGGTGATTTTTTTGCCGAACCAATCCCAGCCTGACGGCGTGTGACACTCATACCGTCATAAAGGCTTACCGTTCCAGCACTGTCAAGATGGTGAAGCTTAGGGCCGAAGAACGTGCGGACAACGCGGGCGCATCTCGCCGCTTTTGAGCATGATCGCCAGCGAACACGGCAGCCCCTTGGCATCTTGCTGGCCGAGCCAGAGGAATTTTTGGCCGCCTCAATCGCTCAATCCAGCGAGCAGCTCGGCATTCGTCTGCGTCTGTCCCGGCAGGATCAAGTCCGGTCGGATGTCCGCCAGCGGTTGCAGCACAAAGCGGCGCAGGTGCAGGCGTGGATGTGGGAGGATCAGCTCAGGATCATCAGTGACGATAGCGTCCGCATACAGCAGATCGAGATCGAGCGTGCGCGGTGAGTTGCGTTCCCGCTGCTCCGGGCGGCCGAGGGCGGTTTCGACGGCTTTGAGATGCGTGTGCAAGTCCTGGGGCAGGAAGTCGGCTTCGATCTCGATGACCGTGTTCAAAAACGCCTGGGTGCCAGGCGCACAATCGACCGGCTCCGTCTCATAGACCGGTGCGCTGGCCTTCAGTTGGATGCCAGGAACGCGTTCGAGCAGCAGTGCGATGCCACGACGGATGTTTTCCCCGCGATCACCGAGGTTGGAGCCGAGTGCGATGCCAAAATGCATGGTTTGCAGTGGTTGACGGGTGGTTGGCGCTTGTTTGCAGTGGTTTGGAAGCAATCGCAAACGACCGCAAGCCACAGCCAACCATCGCAAACTCATCCCTTCAGTCCCAGCACATCCTGCATGTCATAAAGCCCCGCCGGTTTGCCGACGAGCCATCTCGCGGCGCGGACGGAGCCGTTGGCGAAGGTATCGCGGCTGCTGGCTTTGTGCGTGAGTTCGACACGCTCGCCGACATTGGCGAAGACGACGGTGTGATCGCCGACGACATCGCCACCACGGATGGCGTGGACGCCGATTTCCTTCGGCGTGCGTGCCCCCACGTCACCGAAACGGCCATGGCGGCAGTCCTTGTCGTATTCGAGACCGCGCACATCGGCGAGGATTTCCACCAAGGTGCGGGCAGTGCCGCTGGGGGAGTCTTTTTTCATGCGGTGGTGCATTTCGATGACCTCCAGGTCGAAATCCGGCCCCAGCAGCTCGGTGGCCTTGCGGGTCAGCCAGAAGAGCGTGTTCACACCGACGCTGTAGTTTGAGGCGAAGACGATGGGCAGTGTTTTCGCGGCTTCACGGATAGCGGCGAGCTGCTCGTTCGTGTGGCCGGTGGTGCCGATGACCATGCTCTTGTTCTGCTTGAGGCATTCGCCAAGCAGTTCATCGCAGAAATGGTGAGAGGTGAAGTCGATCACGGTATCGGCCTGGGCAAGGGCAGGGGACAGGGCGTCGCCGACGTCGATGGTGGAGGCGACGGTGACGTTTTGAGCTTCGGCGGCACGGAGGATGGCTTGGCCCATGCGGCCTTTGCAGCCGGTGATGAGGAGTTTGAGGTCGGACATGGTGACGTGGGTGATAAACGGGGCGCTGGAGTTATGCAAGGCGGCGCTGGCTCAGGCTGCGGCGAGTTTTTGCCGGATTTCGGCGACGATTTGCTCCGGTGTTTGATCAATCGAGACGCGGACCAAATCAGGCGTCGGTTCCAGGGTGGCGAGCTGGCTTTCCAGCAGGCTCAGCGGCATGAAATGGCCCTGGCGGGCGGCCATGCGGCTGGTGATGAGATCTCGGCTGCCATCGAGTAGGACAAATCGCAGCGCCGCATCTGCATCGTGGGCACGGAGTTTCTCACGGTAGATCGGTTTGAGCGCCGAGCAGGCCAGGATGTAAACCGGCGTGACATGACGCATGTCCTCAATGCGCTGCCGCAGGACGGCATACCAAGGCCAGCGGTCTTCATCGGTCAGCGGCGTGCCGGTGGACATCTTGGCTTTGTTGGATGCTGGATGGAAGTCATCGCCATCCTCGAACACGGCATCGAGTTGTTGGGCAAGCAAGCTGCCGACGACGGATTTGCCGGAGCCGGAGACTCCCATGATGATGATGGTGCATAGTTCGGGGGACATGTGGCGGGGATGGAAAACAGCATGGTTGAAGCGTCGGAACAACGAGAAGATTCGATTGAAACAAAAACATGCGTGCCTGCCCGCCAGAGTGCATGGGGTTAGCATGCGGAGCATCTTCCAACGTCTTGTCTTCTGGGCTCATCTTATCACGGGCTTGCTCGCGGGCTTGATCATCCTTTCCATGGCCACGAGCGGCTTGCTCATCTCTTATGAGCAACCATTGCTTGAATGGGCGAACCGCAGCCTGCGAGTCACGCCAGAGTCAGGCGCGCTGCCGCTTTCTGTGGAGGCTCTGCTTGCCAAAGTGCGCGAGGCTATGCCAGAGGCCAATCCCACAGGCCTCACCTGGAAAGCTGATCCCGCCGCTCCGGTCACCCTCAGTGTCGAACGTCAGGGAGTTTTCTTCCTCAATCCCTACAATGGGGTTCTGCTTGGCAGGGGAAATCAGGCGTGGCAAGATTTCTTCCACTGGATGACGGACTGGCATCGTTTCCTGGGCCAGCACGATGCGAATCGTCCCATAGGCAAGGCCATCACGGGCGCTGGCACCCTTCTCTTCGGCGGGTTGCTCGTCTCTGGCATTTACCTGTGGTGGCCGCGCCATTGGCGATGGTCAAATCTACGCGCTGCCCTGCTTTTCAACCGCCAGCTCAAAGGCCGCGCCCGCGATTGGAATTGGCACAATGTTATCGGCTTCTGGAGCGCTTTCCCAATGCTCCTGATCATCCTCACCGGGCTCATCATGTCCTACGGCTGGGCAAACAATCTGCTCTTCACCCTCACCGGCAGTCCCCCGTCCCCGCCACGCGCATCACCGGCGGCGGGCGGCGGCCCTCGTCAAAGCGCACGTCCGGCACCGCCTTCGCTTGACGGCCTTTCTGCGTTGCTGGCCGAGGTGCGCCTGCAAATTCCTGACTGGCAACTTCTCAGCCTCCGCATGCCGATGAAGCCGGGCGAGCCCTTTCCGCTCATGGTGGACCGGGGCGGGCGCGGGCAGGTGCATCTGCGCACCATGCTCAACCTCGACCTTACCCAGGGCAAAGTCCTGCCTAGCCCGGACGATTTTCAGCAGCAAAATCTCGGCCGCCGCCTGCGCATGTTTGCGCGTTTTCTTCACACCGGCGAGTTGTTCGGCCTCGTCGGCCAGACGGTGGCCGCGCTCTGCACTCTGGCGGCGATTTTGCTGGTCTGGACCGGCTTTGCGCTCGCGTGGCGGCGTTTCTTCGGCCGGAAATCCTCCGCGCAGTAAAACATGGCTAGAATTGACGTCTAAAACAAACTGAAGAACCCGATGGTTCGTGAGTCAGTTCCGAGTTTTCTTTTGCCGCAGATTCAGGAAAGCCACAGGCGGGAACTCAGTCAATCTGCGGTTTCCCTGAATCTGTGGCCATCATCAAGCTTCCTGACCGCTCGAAGTTTTGATGCCTCGTGAAACGTGGAGCGGCTTTCGTTGACCGCGCTTGACCTTCTGCACGCACCATGGAGGATGCGCGGCACTCACCATGAAACGCCTGCTTTTGCCCGCACTGCTGCTGTTTGGAGTCTCGCTCGTCGCTGACGAGCCGAAGACCGAAGCCCCCAAGGAGTTCATTCTCTTCAACGGCAAATCCCTCGAAGACTGGGAGACCGTGGATGTCGGTGGGAGTGGCGTCGTGGACCTTGAAGGCGGCGTCATGATCATCAACCAGGGGGAAAACGTCAGCGGCGCGGTTTACAAGAAAGCCGCCTCACTGCCGCTGACCAACTACGAGATCACTTTGGAGGCCAAGCGACTGCAAGGCGTCGATTTCTTCGTTGGTTTGACCTTTCCCGTCGGTAATCTGAAGACCTGCGCCACCTTCGTCTGCGGTGGTTGGGGCGGAAGCGTCACGGGCATCTCTTCCATCGACGGTCTCGACGCCTCCGAGAACAACACCTCCAGCTACCAGCGCTACGATGATGACAAATGGTATGCCATCAAGCTCCGCGTCACCCCGGAGAATTTGAGCGCCTGGGTCGGTGAAAAGCAGGTCATCGACGAAGACATCACAGGCAAGAAAATCGCCGTTCGCACCGGCCCCATCGAAAGCTACCTCCCGCTCTCCCTCACCACCTTCAACACCACCTCCGCCATCCGTAACATCAAGCTCACCCCCCTTGTGGAGAAGAAATGAGGCGGGCACTCGTCCTCGCAATCGTTGTCTGCGGCAGCCTCGTGTCCTGCACCTCGGTGCTGCGCACACAGGTCTCGCGTGAAGAGACACGCCTCACCGAGCGTGAAAAGCGCCACATGGCCGCCTTGCTCGAAAACATGGCCACTGGCTGGGATGGCATGCGGCACGGCAAGATCAGCGAGCGGCGCAAGGCGCAGGATCGCTACGACAGGGCACTCGCGGATTTCCTGCGTGAGTGGGACAAGCAGCAGAGTCCACGCTACTGGCAGACCGGCACCGTCTTTGCCGCGAAAAAGCAGTCTTTTCTCATCGAGTTCGACCCGGCGGCCAATCAGCATCATGAAGTGCCGCCGCCGCAGATCGACCAGCTCATCCTGCCGCATCGGGTGAAGCAGCGAGACACCGACACCGAGGCCTGGCGCCCAGGAGTCGGCGTGCCCGTCGTCGGCCACATCCGCCGAACCAGTGACGCACGCAAAGAGCAACCCTTTCTGCCTCCCAACGGCGGCAATCTCACCCTCACCGCCGTCATGGAGATCAGTGATGCGCCTCAGGATGGCAGCGCGCCGCGCCGCTGCCGGTTGCACCTTCACAACACCCTCAATGTGGACACCGTGAAGGTGCGTGACGACGAGCGCCTGCTCGCCGCGAACTTCACCGCCTCCAAACAACTCGCCCTCTCCAAAAAGTCCCTCAACCTGTTCGCCTTGCTAGGTCTGCTTTATCCCGAGCGCGCCTTGGCGGACTGCCAGCTCTACCGCATGGATGTGTACGATCCGAAGCGCATTCCGGTGGTCTTTGTGCATGGCCTCATGTCTGATCCGCATATCTGGCTGAACGTCGTCAATGCCATCAGCGCCGATCCCGAGCTGCGCGCCGCCTACCAGCCCTGGTACTTCCTTTATCCCACCGCCCTCGGCATCCCGCAGTCCTCCGCCATGCTGCGCGACTCGCTGCGCCAGATGTTGAAATACTACGACCCTGACCACAACGATCCCGGGCCAAAGAACATGGTGCTCGTCGGCCACAGCATGGGCGGCCTGGTCAGCCGCATGCAGACCATCGACCCTGGCGACAAGCTCTGGAACGCTCTGCTCAGTGATCCTCCGGGCACGCTGCGAGTGTCCGACTCCGTCAAAGAGCGCCTGACCCGGAACCTCCTCTTCAAGCCGCAGCCTGAGGTGAAACGCCTCATCTTCATCACCACCCCGCACCGCGGCAGCAACATCGCCAGCAAAAACATCGTCCGTCGTCTCTCGTCGCTCATCCGCTTGCCGTTGGACATGCTGCTCATGTCTCAGGAGCTGCTCTCAGGCAACACCGACGCCCTCTCACCCGAGATTCGTGACTGGGGCATCTACAGCTTCCTCAGCCTCGGCATGCTCTCCGAAAAACATCCCTACTACCGGGGGCTCAATGCCGTGCCCATTCCTGTGGAGCATCATTCCATCATCGGGGACCGTGGCAAAAACAACAGCCCCGCCAGCTCCGACGCCGTCGTGCCTTACTGGAGCTCCCACCTCGACAGCGCCGCCTCTGAAAAGATCGTCCCCCACTGGCACGGCTGCGTCGAGCGCCCCGATGTCGTGAACGAGGTCATCCGCGTTCTGCATGAGCATCTTCGGGAGCGCGGATTGCCTTCACGTTGAAATTGGCCTTTTACACCATCGCTTTGTTCGGCCTTCGGCTACTTCGTGGTTGGCTGCTCCGTTGCGCCAAATGGTTCTGAGCTGTTGCTGTCTGTGATGCGCTTTAAGAGGGCTGTGTCTGGCACATAAACTCCTTTGTCATGCTCATAAGCTAGCCATCGTCGGTCTTCTTACTCTTACCAACATGAATCTGGCGGGGCCTCTTGTCGTCACCGGCCCCAAGTGACATGTTCCAGTCCACCTCAGAACTATCTTTTGGATCTTTGGCAGTCTCGGGTGGGTCTGCTGAAGCCTTCCAATATGCAGCGTAATAAGCTGCTCTCTCCTTCAGACGAAAATCCTTCTTGTGTCGCTTACACCAAAAGGTCTCCAGGATGACACCGGACATATCGTCGGAGTGATGAAACCCGAGCTTATTCATGTGCTGTGCCAACGGCCCACCGCCCCAAAGTCCCCAACTGTTCCGCATACCCATGCCAAGGCCGAAATGATACTCGATCATCTCGTCTTCGGTCTTCATGGCGTCGATCTTCGCAACCTCATCCTTCGGAAGCAGTTTCTCCAACTGCTGATGCGCCTCCTCTAAAGTCTTCGGAGGCGGCACCTCCGATTCCTTGGCCTTTTGTTTTGCTGGCTGCTCTACAGGTGCGGTCTTCTTCTCATCGGCACACAAATGGCTGCCGACGGATAGAATCAGAATGAGAGTAGCGATGAGCTTCATGAGTTGGCCGAATGTTGTTTATCCACACTATTATGAATGAGCCGATTGCAGCGAAAAAGTTGCGGGAGGTCAAGCCTTGAGTGCGGCGAGTGGGCGAGGGAGGCAGTGGGGTGTCTGCTGTGCGAGCATCTTCGTGAGAAGGGAACTCCCGCGAAGCAGCGTTGATGAGGAACCCACCTCATGAATGTCCGCCTTCCTCTCCTCCTCGCTGCTGCATTGACCCTGCAAGCCGCCGCTGAACTGCCTTTCACCCAGGTGCCGGCTGAGTTCGCCGGCCAGTTCTCGCCGGGCAAGTCACCGCTCGTCTTCAATGACGGCAGTAAAGTTAAGAGCGCGGAGGACTGGCAAAAGCGCCGCGCGGAAATCCTCGCGGACTGGTATGCGATCATGGGCGCGTGGCCGCCGGTGATCGAAAAGCCGAAGATCGAGGTGCTGGAGACGAAAGCGCGTGGCGAGGGCATCTCCCAGCAAAAAATCCGCGTCGAAATCGCCCCCGGCCAGACGGGTGATGGCTACCTGCTGCTGCCCTCCGGTCGTGCGCCGCATCCGGCTGTCTTTGTGCCCTACTATGATCCCGAAACCAGCGCCGGCCTGAGTGATAAGCCGCTGCGAGACTTCGCTTGGCAGCTCGCCCGGCGCGGCTTCGTCACGCTCAGCATTGGCTCACCCGGAGGCGATGCACGGCTGCCTGTTTTGAGCGCCGAAGCGAAATGCCAGCCGCTCTCCTACCTCGGTTACATCAGCGCGAACCTGTGGCAGGCGCTCGCCTCGTTGCCGGAGGTGGATTCCAAGCGCATCGGCATCGTCGGGCATTCGTACGGTGGCAAGTGGTCGCTGTTCGGTTCTTGCTTGTTCGAGAAGTATGCCTGCGCCGTGTGGAGTGATCCCGGCATCGTCTTTGATGAGTCACGTGGCAGCATCAACTACCAGGAACCGTGGTATCTCGGCCTTGATCCTGCGATGACCCGAAAGCCCGGCCTCGTGCGCGACGACAGCCCGCGCACCGGCGCTTACAAGACCCTCATCGAGAAAGGACACAATTTGCACGAACTCCACGCACTCATGGCCCCGCGTCCCTTCCTCGTCTCCGGCGGCGCGGAAGACCCGCCCAAACGCTGGGCTGCGCTCAACCACAGCATCGCCGTGAACCAGCTTCTCGGCGTCAAAGACCGCGTCGCCATGACCAACCGCCCAGATCATTCTCCCAACGAGGAGTCCAACGAACAGATCTACCGTTTCTTCGAGTTCTGGCTGAAGAAGTGATGGTTATACCTCGCGTTGTTGAGTTTTCTGATTTCCCACGGATTGCCTTTGGCAGTCTTGCGCCTCAGAACCCCCGCAAATTACTTTTCTGATTCAGGCTATCCGTGGGATCCATTGGCTTTTCATCAATGAAGATGTGAGATCGCAGTCCTTTTTGGGGCGGGTTTTGAGGTCGCCCTTGATGAAGGCAGCGAAAAAATGAAGGACTTCCAAGCCGCTTGGCTTTCAGGCGAGGCGAAAAGAGTAGCGCTCGCCGTGGCGGGTGAGCTTGACGGGGGCACCGTAGAGGTGGCTGAGGTTGGCGCTGGTAAGGAGGTCGTGCTTCGGGCCGGAGGCATGGACTTGGCCGTCTTTGAGCAGGAGGCAGTGGGTGATGCTGGGAAGGATTTCTTCGACGTGGTGGGTGACCATCACGAGGGAAGGGGACTTCGGTCTCGCGGCGAGCGACTGCATCCACTGGAGGTAATGCTCGCGGGCGATGGGGTCGAGCCCGGCGCAGGGTTCGTCGAGGATGAGAACCTCGAATTTGGCCATGAGGGCGCGGCAGATGAGGACTTTTTGCTTCTCGCCCTGGGAGAGCGGCCCCCAGAACGCTTCGCGGAGGTAGTTGCAGCCGACTTGCTTTAAAAGACGCGCGGCCTCACGGAGCACGGCGGGCGTGGGCAACTCAATGAGGTTCAATTTGGCCTCACGACCGCTCGCGATGACATCAAGCACAGGATCGCTGCTTTCGAGGTAGGTGGTGAGGGTGTTGGTGACGAGGCCGACGCGGCGGCGGACTTCGCGCCAGTCGTCATCGCCGAAGACGCTGTCGCCGATGCGCAGGGTGCCGCCAGTGGCGCTGTCATAGCCGGTGATGAGGTTGATGAGGGAGGTCTTGCCGCAGCCGTTCGGGCCGAGGATGCACCAGTGCTGGCCGGGATCGACACGCCAAGAGATGCCTTTGAGGATGGGACGGCCGCGGCGGAAGGTGAGGTCGGTGACTTCGAGAACAGGGGAGGGCATGGAGAGGAGGGGGGGCGAATGTCGAATGACGAATGAGGAATGTCGAATGGGGAGTGGTGAAGGGTGAAAGGGTGGATTTTGTCCTTTTGATTTTTCTGCCGTGACAAAAAAATCCATCCTGCTAATCTCGCGCTCCTTTTCCGAAAAAATGTCAGTCTTCGACGCCGCCCAACCCTCAGGCAAAAAAAATAGCGATGCAGCGCCCCAGTCCATGCTTGCACCGCTGGGTGCTTTTTTCGTATCCTGTTCTGAAGTCGCCCGCTACCTGCCAACCATGAGACCGATTTTCAGCGCCGCCTTGGCCCTTGCCCTCAGCACCGAGGCTTTTTCCCAAGCCCCTCCGCCAGCTCCTCCCGCTCCAGGAGCACCACCAGCCGCGCCTGCTACCTTGAATGTCCAGCAGGAATTTGATGCGATCTTGAAAGTGGCGAGCGGCTTGTTTGCCGAGGCCAAGTATCAGGAGACGCTGGCGAAGATCGCCGAGGCCAAGAAGCTGGTGAACGGCAAGGACTTCGAGGACATCATGTTCATTGAGGGGGCCTGCTACTACAATTTAAACGACTACCCGAAGGCGATCGAGACCCTGGAAGCTTTCATGGCCAAGTTCCCGACAGGCGGGGCAATCATTGATGTGCGCATGGCTCTGGGGCGCTCCTACATCGCCAGCAAGCAGGAGGAGAAGGGGATCACCGTGCTGAAAGAGGTCGTGACGAGTTCGCCTGACAAGAAGGCAGAGGCGGGTTTGATCATCGCGGACGCTTTGTCGAAGCAGGACAAGAAAGCTGAGGCACTGGCCATCCTTTCCTCTGTGCTGGCGGACGGTATTCGCAGTGCCGAGTCCATTCAGTCCGCGATGATGGCGGCGAACCTCTACGTCAGCACTGGCAAGCTCGAAGAGGCCGGCGCATTGATGGAAAAAGTGCGTAATTTTGCCTCCGGCGGCGACAACATCGCCCAGATGAACAACATCTACCTGAAGCTCGGGGATGAGATGATGGACAAGAAGGCTTTCAAGGACGCGCTAGGTGCCTATCAGCTCGTGCGCAAGAAAAGCGAGATCTCCCGCATTCAACAGGAGCAGATTGCCAAGATGGAGGTCCAGCTCAAGACCGCCAAGGGCGCACGCAAGGACGAGTTGGAGACGAAGTTGAAGGCGAACCAAGAGATCATGGCAGAGATCGAGAAGCGTACGGATTACGACGCGTCTCTCTATTACCGCTTGGGTCGCTGCTATTATGAAATGGGAGCGCCGAAGGAGGACGGCACGGCGGGGGATTCCTCGCGCCTCTGGCAGTCCACTCTGGCCTTTGAGGTCATCGTCAATGAGTTCAAAGATTTCCCGCAGCGCGACAAGTGCATGTACGGCCTGATTATGGTGAATGCAGCACTGAAGCGCATCCCGCAGGCGCGTGAGCTGTGCGAGAGGTTTATCGACAATTTCCCAGAGAGCGAGCAGATCGGCCAGGTGTCCGAACTCTACGGCATGCTGGCCTATCAAAACGGCAAGCTGGCCGACGCGGAAAAGGCCTTTGCAAAGGCAGAGACCTTCCCCAAGGCGGACAAGGAGCGCCTGCGCTTCCTGCGCGGCAGCGTGTTGTTTGAGCAGCAGCGTTTCGATGACGCCCGCACGGCCTACGAGTT
>CAXNGR010000034.1:0-12290 GCA_964201265.1 Verrucomicrobiaceae bacterium | reverse complement strand
TGTGTCCGAACGTCTGAAACTTGCCGTTTGCACCGCCGCCGCCTGCCTCACGCACCCCACGCCCTCGCAGGGCCTGCGCCCCGTCGCGGAGTGCCTGAAGCTGGCGGAGGAACTGGGGTTCAGCGCGGCCAAATAGCTGTCGCGCATTTCGCGCGACCATGCTAAAACCGCGCGAATGTCCTCCCCCCTCTTCAATCTCTCCGGCAAAGCAGCACTCGTCACTGGCGGCAGCAAAGGTCTTGGCAAGGCGATGGCCCGTGGCTTCGCCGAAGCCGGGGCCGACGTCTTCATCTCCAGCCGCAACGCGGAAGAACTCAAAGCCGCCGCCACTGAGATCGGCGCAGGCTTGAACGTCAAAGTGGAGTGGATGGTGGCCGACATGGCCGACCGTGCCGCCGTCAAAGCGCTGGCGGTCGAAGCCGAGCAACGCCTCGGCAAGATCGACATCCTCGTCAACAACGCCGGCATCAACAATCCGCAGGCCATTGATGAAATCACCGACGAAGTGTGGGATCGCAACGTCGAGGTGGATCTCACCGCCGTGATGAGCCTGACCCGTGCCGTGGTGCCCGGCATGAAGGTGCGGAAGTGGGGCCGCATCATCCACATTTCCAGCGTCCTCGGCGTCGGCGGGCGGTTGAAACGAAATGTGTATTGCGCCTGCAAGGCCGCGCTCATCGGCCTAGCGCGTGCCAGCGCCCTCGATCTCGGGCCTTATGGCATCACCGTGAACTGCCTCTGCCCCGGCCCCTTCCTCACCGACATGCCCGGCAAGCTGCTCAACGACGAGGAGAAGCAGTACTTCGCCGACCGCACCGCCGTGAAACGCTGGGCCGCCCCGCGCGAACTCGCCGGGCCGGCCCTGATGCTCGCCAGCGAGGCGGGCAGCTACATCACCGGCCAAGGCATCGTCGTGGATGGCGGTGCGGCGGTGAATGTGCTTTGAACCCTGCTTTTTCTTTATGTCTGACGATCCTGACCGCACCCTTCCTCTTCCAGCGCCTCAGGGCAGACCCAGTTCCAGCCAGACTTCAAGCCAAGGCTGGCAGCCGCCGAGCACCGAGGAACTGCAACACATGCTGCCTCAGTATGAAATCACCGCTCTGCTGGGGCGTGGGGGGATGGGCGCGGTTTACAAAGGCATGCAGAAAAATCTCGACCGCCCCGTCGCCATCAAAATTCTGCCGCCCGGCATGGATGATGAGGACCGTAGCGTCCAGTTCACCGAACGCTTCAAGAACGAGGCCCGCTCCATGGCGAGGCTAAGCCATCCAGGCATTGTGAAGGTCTTCGACTTTGGGGAGACGGCGGACGGGCTCTTTTACATCGTCATGGAGTTCATCGAAGGCACGGATGTGGCACAGATGCTCAAGCAGCAAGAGCGCCTGCCACCAGAGCACGCCTATGCCATCACCGCGCATGTGTGTGACGCGCTGGCTTACGCCCATGACCGGGGCATCATTCACCGGGACATCAAACCGGCGAACATCATGGTGGGCCAAGATGGCGTGGTGAAAGTGACCGACTTTGGTCTGGCAAAGATGGACAAAGCAGGGGAGTCCGGCCTGACCCGCAGCGGCATGGCGCTGGGCACCTTGCATTACATCGCCCCAGAGGCGCTGATGCTTGGCACGGCGGTGGATCATCGCGCTGATCTGTACGCGGTCGGCGTCATGCTCTACCAGATGCTCACTGGGCGGCTGCCGCAGGGCATTTTTAGAATGCCCTCCCAGATCGTGCCAGGGCTGGATGATCGCTACGACGGCATCGTGGCCCGCGCCATGCGCGAAGATCGTGCGCTACGCCATCAGAGCGCCGCCGAGCTGCGTACCGAGCTCGACACACTGCTCACGCGCCCGATTGCCAAAGTAGAGGCCCCCAACCCGGCTCCCGCTGCCCTGCCGACGCATCAGCGCCCCCAGGGGCGGCCATATCGTCCGCAGAGAGTGCCGCAGCCTCACCTGCGGCCCCAAAAATCATCCTCCAATCTGCTCGCCTGGATGGCACTGGCCGCCATCGTGGCCGCCGGAGCCTATTTTTGGCAAATGCCACCCCAGGCAACCGCTGATCCAATCGAAGAAGCCACAGCCACCGTTGAGCCGCCAGTTCCGGTCTCTCAGCCCACCGCTTCGAGTCAGATCGACCGCCTCATCAGCTCTGCGCCGCAGGCTGCCACCGTTCCATTAGCCAAGCATCAAGCCCTCCAACCGCCAGCTTCGACATCAACGGACGTCATTGGACGTTTCACCTTTGATGGCCAGACACCCGCCCCCGGAGCGCAGATCAGGAATGCCACGCAGCAAAACGGCGTGCTTCACCTCACTGGCGATTATGAAAACCGCACGCCACCAGGCTACCGAGCTGTTTTCTCCACGCCCGATCTGGATTACACCCGCTTCACCGTCGCCGCGCGACTGTACCCGGAACGAGAGAAGGACGTGCTGCTCGTCGGCGGCACCGGTTACCGCTGGCTGTCATTGAAATGGCTCTCCGCCAGCAGCCTCACACTCTTCATGAACAACCAGCGTTTCAACCACACCATCAGCGGTGTGGACATTCCGCTGAAGCAATGGGTCACGCTCGCCGTCTCCTGCGATCTGTCCGCCAAGCAGGTCGTTGTTTATGTGAATGGCAAAAACGCCGCTAGGGTCACGCTGCCGGATGATTTCAAACTCGAGGTCATCGGCTCACGCGCAGAGAAGTCTGACAAAGTCTGGACCCCAACGAACTACTCCAACGGCACGGCCTTCAAAGGGCTGTTGGATGAGCTGGTGGTTTATAACCGAGTGCTTAGCGACCAAGAAATCGCCACCCTGCGCCTCGGGGGAGCAACGCAGGCCGCAGAACAAGCCCTGATGGTTGACTCCGCCATCCCCGCCTCACCGGCGCGGCTGAAATTCGGCGAACGTCTGACGGTCAAAGTCAGCTATAACAACACTTCCTCAGACAGCGTGCAGATTTGGGCCAGACCCTACACGCAGGGAAAAATGACCTCAGGCTACTCAGCCCATGGATCTTCAGGCTACCCCAGAGGCAAGGGCCAGATCGAAGGATGGTTTACCTTTCAGAAGGCCACTGCGGTGGACGAGGTGCGCGTCCAGATGGTGGATGTGAAATCCAAGCAGGTTGTGGCCAACGCCTCCTTTTTTCTCCAGGCTTCATGGTCTGGTGAAGGCGGTAGCGCACCCGTCAGAGCTGCGTCCTCCTCACCCGCAAGGTCTGCCCCTACCTCCAACGTCCAACCCGGCCAGGAAGTGGCCCTCAAATTCACCGCCGTAGATGGTCGCGAGGTCGATCTCGCCTCCCTGAAAGGGAAAGTCGTGCTCATCGACTTCTGGGCCACCTGGTGTGGGCCATGTGTGGCAGGCATCCCGGATCTGGTGTCCGCTTATCAAAAATACCATGACCAGGGATTTGAGATCATCGGCATCTCCCTCGACAGCGACAAGGCCGCGTTAGAGCGCATGACAATAGAACGCGGCATGACTTGGCCGCAATACTTTGACGGCAAAGGCTGGCAGAATGCCTTTGGTACCCAGTTTGGCATCCGCGCGGTGCCGACGCTTTGGCTCGTGGGAAAAGATGGCAAGATCGCCTCCACCAACGCCCGAGCAGACCTCGCCGGTCAAGTGGCCGGCCTACTCGGCCTGACACCTGCCGCCACCGCTCCTGCGATGCCCGCCGCTTCGAGCGCTCCTCTTGTCGGCCCGGTGACTCTGCCGGCTCGCCGTTCAGTCGTCACCCCCCAACTCGCCACCATCCCCTTCCCCACCACGGCAGATGCCTCCGCTTTGTCTGACTATGTGCTCGCCCTGCTGGCCTACAATCCATGGCAGAACAACCAGAGCGACAAAACCGGCGTGCAAGAGCGCCTCGCGCTGCTGCAAGACGTGGCCGAACAAAATTTCGGCCTCGTGCTTCAGACTCTTGAACGCGCAGGCAGCAGGATCGATGTCACCAGCAGGGATGCCATCGTCTCCGTGGCACTTCAGCATGCGGACGATCAGAATCAGACCGCCATCTTTAGAGCATTTGAAAAATGCACTCCCCTGGCCGCTGTCATCGCCGAGAAAAACTGGATTCAAGAGTCCGCGCCCTCCATGGCTGCCGCCTTGCGTGGTTATCCCTACCTCTCCAGCTATTCCTCGCACGAGACCGGCTTCTTCGGCGTGTGCTTCCAGTCTGAGGACGCCGCCGTTTGGCAGGAATTGGAGAACTTGTTCAGCAAGACCAACTTCAGCGTGGCACACAGCGTTTACGTCAGTGGCCTGCGAAAAATGCCCGCAGACGCGCAGACACGAGCGGAGGCACGGCTGGCCCGGCTGATTCCTCTGATGCTAGGCGCAGCCCGGCAGGCTGATCCCACTGGGGTTTCCACTGCTTATCGAATCCTTTACTGCTCCGAAGAAGCCGCCAAGATTGGCCATGCGGACGCGCTCCAGGCACTGGCGCTCTACCTGACCACCGGCAGCCCCCAGGTCAGAAGTGAGAACCGCGCATCCACGCAAAAACGCGTGTCCACCACCGTGCAAACACTCACGGGTTGCCCGACCACGCTCACCCCTCCAGAAACCGGCCGCTGGGTGTTCGAACGCCTCACCACCCTACGCTGGGACACTGGACAGAAGCAATTTCTCGAGCCCTGAACGGCAAGCGCAGCCCAGTGAAGAGAAAGCACGGGGCGAGCCTTGCTGTTTGAGATACTCCACGCATTCCAATTTGGCAGAGACCCATGTCCTGCCTAGCTCCGCCGATTGGCTCACTTACCCAGCACGCCCTTCAGCACCTCGATGCAGCGTTCGTTCTGCGGCATGGTGCCGATGCTGATGCGGACCCATTCGGGGAGCTTGTAGGCGGCCATGGCGCGGACGATGACGCCTTGGTCCATCATGGCTTTGAAGACAGCGTTGCCATCGCCGACTTTGACGAGCACGAAATTGGCGTAGCTGGGGATGTATTCGAGACCCATGGCTCCGAACTGACCTTGCAGATAGGTGCGGCCTTCGTCGGTGATGCGCTTGGTCTTGTCCTGGTGCTCCTGGTCGAGCAGACCGGCCAAGGCACCGGCCTGCGCGATGGAATTGAGATTGAAGGGCTGCCGCGTGCGCTGGAGCACGTCGATGAGTTCCTTGTTGGCGATGCCGTAACCGACGCGCGTGCCCGCAAGTCCTTGAATCTTCGAGAAGGTCCGCAGGACGACGACGTTGCGTCCCTCGCGGACGTATTTGAGCGTATCCGGCGGGTTGTCGAGAAACTCGTAGTAGGCCTCGTCAAACACGACGACGACGTGATCCGGCACCTTCGCCATGAAGCGGTCGATCTGCTCCTGCGTGACCAAAGTCCCGGTCGGATTGTTCGGATTGGCGATGAAGACCTCTTTCGTGTTGGGCGTGATCGCGGCGGCCATGGCATCGAGATCATGCACATAGCCGGGATCGGGCACTTCGATGGTGTCAGCGCCAAAAACCTTCGCCATGAGTTTGTACACGAGGAACGCGTGCTCGGCGGTGATGATGTTGTCACCAGGCTTCAGGAACGCGTGACCGATGAACTCGATCACCTCGTTCGAGCCGCAGCCCATGATGATGTTGCCCATTTCGAGGCCAAACTTGTCTGCCAGCGCGTTGCGCAGCTTCCAGGAGGCACCGTCTGGATAAATGTGAACTTCCTCGACCGCCTGCTTCATCGCCACGACGGCTTTCGGAGAGGGGCCGAGCGGATTTTCGTTGGACGCCAGCTTGATGATGTCCTCCGGCTTCAAGCCACGCTCACGCGCCACATCTTCGATGGGTTTTCCAGGTTCGTAGGCGACGAGGTCTTTGAGCTGTGCGTTGGCGTGGTTCCAGATGGACATGGCGGGTGGTAGGAAGGAACGTTTCTTGGACTGGGTTGGACTGGAAGGCAAGCGCGTGTAAAACAGGCAGCTCATTTCGTTTATCTCTCATGCCTGCCGCCCTCCCAGACACCGCCGAACTGCTTCAGTCCTTCGGCACAGCGCTTGGCCTGGGACTGCTGGTCGGCTTGCAGCGGGAATGGGTGCAGAACCGCGTCGCGGGCATCCGCACTTTTGCCCTGCTTTCGCTGTTTGGTGCCTTGTGCGGCCTGCTGGGCCTCGTTTACGGCGGCTGGGTCATCGCAGCGGCCCTGATTGCCTTCGTCAGCGTCGTGATCATCGGTCATCTGGCCGAGATGAAGGACAAAGAGCCGGATTCCGGCCTCACGACGGAAATGGCGATGCTGGTCATGTTTGCCACCGGCATCATCACCATTCATGGGCATCGACTGATCGCCGTGGTCATCGCCGGGAGCGTGATGGTGCTGCTCCAGAGCAAAAAGCCGCTCCACGACATGGTCCGCCGCATTGGCGAGGATGATTTGCGCGAGATCGCCCGTCTCGTGCTTTTGGGGCTGGTGATTCTCCCCGCGCTGCCAAACCGTGAGATGGGTTACCTTGATGTGCTGAATCCCTTCGCCATCTGGCTCATGGTCGTGCTCATCGTCGGCATCAGCCTAGCTGCGTATCTCGCGGGCAAGTTTCTCAGCGGCACGAAGGGCACCGCGCTGACTGGCATCTTGGGCGGTTTGATCTCCAGCACTGCCACCACGGCCAGTCTGGCACGGCGCAGCCGCGATCACGGTGCCTGCGGCATCAGCCTCGCGGCCATCACCTTGATCGCCTCTGCCATAGTGTTTGTGCGGGTGATCGCCGAGGTCGCCATCGCCGCGCCAGCCCATCTTCAAAAGATGCTACCTCCGCTGCTGGCGATGATGTTTTGGTTCGGCCTCGTCGCCGCCATCGCCCATCGTATTTCGGAAAAGTCAGGCAAACACATTGCCGATGAGTCCCCGCCCTCGGAACTGAAGAGCGCGGTGATCTTCGGCCTGCTCTACGCCGTCGTGCTGCTCGTCGTGGCCGCCGCGCGTGAGCACTTTGGCGATTCTGGCCTCTACATCGCCGCCGCCATCTCCGGCCTTACGGACATGGACGCCATCACGCTTTCCACCTCGCGCCTCGTCAGCACCGCCAGTCTGGATACCAGCACCGCATGGCGCATGATCATCGTCGGTGGCATGGCAAACATGCTGTTCAAAGCCGGCCTCGTGCTCGTTCTGGGGGCGCGTGCCTTCATCAAGCCCGTTCTGCTGGGCATGGGCATCGCGCTGCTGGGCGGCGTGGCGATCCTGGCTCTGTGGCCGACGTAAAATGCAGAAACGGTTCCTGAATCAAGCCGCCGCCACCATTTCCTCACGTTGTTTCCAGCGCTGCTCGTGAGTGAGGAGCTGGCGGAAAAAGTCGTCTTCTTTTTTGGGAGTGACGGCCGGATCGAGCGGCATGGTGAGCTTGAGTTCTAGACCGCGAGGCTCCAGGTGCCGCGCCTCGGCAGTGCCGCCGTGCAGATGCATCGTGACGTAGCAGGCCATCATGTTCACGCCGAAGTCATCAGGCTTGCGGCTGCGGGTGTAAAAGGGATCGAAGAGGTTGGCAGGCTTGTCCTTGCCCTCCCAGACGCCGGTGTCACGCACATACATGACCACCTGCTGATGACCGCCGGTGCCAGGCTTGACCTTGGCGCTGATTTGAATGGTGTCTCCCTGGCTGAGATGGGTAATTTCCTCCATGAAGATCAGGCGCCACATCTGGCGGAAGCGGCCATTGTCCACCTTCAGCGCCGGGAGGCTGGGATCGACCTCCACATCGACGCTGAGGTTTTTCGCCTGCAATGACGTGGCGAACATGCTGATCATCTCATCGAGCACCTCGTTGAGCGTGCATTCATCTTTCCGCTCAAGCTGCCGGGCGTGCGAACCCTCGGCCAAACGCGAAAGCAAAAGCTGGATGCGCTCGATCTGCGACTGCGCCTGATGCTGCACGTCGAGCCAGAAGGAGGGGTCGCGCGGATGCGCCCCGCCGATCTCCTCCATGAGCTTCATCGGCGCGAGGTCGATGAACGCGCGCACCACGGTCAGCGCGTTGCGCAGGTGATGATTCAGGCCTTCCGCCAGAATGCCGAGGCCAGAAATTTTGTCTGAGGACAGCATGTGGCGCACCGTGTCCGCCTTCTCCGCCAGCAGGCGCTCGCGCTCAATGAGGGCGTGATAATACTCCAGCGCATGCTTGATCACCACGCCCAGCTCGTCCGGGTCCCAGGGCTTGTGCAGGTAGCGGAAGCAGCGGCCAGAGTTCACGGCATCGACCGCCGCCTGATAATCGGTGTAGGCCGTGACAAGAATGCGCACCAGATTTGGATTGAGCTTCTTCGCATGATCCATCAGCTCCACGCCGCTGGGGCCGGGCATCCGCTGGTCAGTGAGCAGCAGCCCGATCACCGGTCCGTAATTTTGCAGGATGCGGTAGCCGTCCATCGCATTGTTCGCGACGTGGATGGTGTACTCGTCCCCGAAGATCTCCTTGAAGTAATGCAACGCCTTCTCCTCGTCATCGACATAGAGAATGTGGTAAGGCGACAACTGGGTGACGGACATGAAATCAGGGGTTGGTGGGTTTTTGCAGGCTGAGCGTGAACTGGGTATGACTGCCCGTTTCGGTGTCGATCCTCACCTCGCCGCCCATTTGCTGGATCAAACGGAAGCAGATGCTCAATCCGAGGCCCATGCCCTGGCCCACCTCTTTCGTGGTGAAGAACGGATCAAATATCTTCGACAGATTTTCTTTCGGAATGCCGGTGCCGTTGTCCCGCACGATCAGATCGACACCGCTGGTGGTTTCGACCGCCTTGACCAGGATCATCGGCTCGGGACGCCCCGCCAACGCGTCGAGGCTGTTCTGCACGAGGTTGAGTAGGATTTGAATCAGGTAGTTCTCGTCGGCCTGAGCGACGATTCCGGGCGGAATTTCATCCACCAGAGTCACACCGCGATCACTGATCTCCTTCGCCAGCAGTCGCAGCGCCTTGCGGCTGGTTTCATGCAGGTCAATCGGCCGCGTGCCACGGTTTTCAGGATGCGCGAAGGTGCGCAGGTCGGAGACAATCGCCGACACGCGGTCAATCCCCTCGCCAATGTCCGTGGCGATGCGATTCACCGATTCCGCCACCTCAGGCGGCATCAGTTTGCCCTTCTTCTTCAGCAGGTAGATCGCGGACTTCACATAGTTCAGCGGGTTGTTGATCTCATGCACGATCCCGGCCCCGAGACGACCGATGGAGGCCAGTTTCTCGCTTTGCGCGAGCTGAGCCTCCGTCTCTCGCAGACGCTGCAGCGTGGCGAGCAGCTCATCATTACGCGCGGCCAGTTCCTCGCGCTGGTCCTCCACCTTGCAGCGGTTTTCAAACTCCCGCACACGGATCGCGTGATGCTGACGGCTGCCGACATACAGAACCACGCAGTTCAGCAGGATGAAGCCCGTGTTGTTCACGAAAATGCCCAGGGCGCGTTGATCAGCCGCCTCACGCAGGTTTGGCAGTGTGGCGGAGAAATAGGCCAGCACCACGAGTCCAAGCGTGATTCCGATCTCCCGGAAGGTCCAATGGAAGACAAACGCCGTCGCCACGATGCAAAGTGTCAGTCCGGCGTAGTAGCCAGAGCCAGGATCGCCGCTGAGGTAGATCATGAAGCAGATCATGAGCGCCGGCAGCAGTGGCAGGATGACCGGGTAGGCACGGCAGTATTTTCGGCCCAGAGAGCCGTTCAGCGCCAGCAGCAGCGGAATGCAACTGGCAGCGCAAGCCAGCCGCAGCACCAAAAACTCCCAGTAGCGCTCCGGGTAGGCCATCCAGTCCAAAAAACTGCACAGTGGCACCAAGATCATCACGAACCACGCCCCCATCCTCGCATTGCGCAGGTTCAGCGCCTCCTGCTCCTGCTCAAAGCGCCCAGTACGCGGCAAAACGCCGCCCGGATCGCTGCCCAAGGAGCGTTCCGGACTGGGTGGGGCCAGCGAATGGCTGACCGGTGCCAGAGTAGCGAATGACATAATTATCATAACTTTAATAATAAACACCCCTGCAAAGCAAGGTGTATCCGGGGTTATTTTACATTTTTCTGACAGCTACCCGCCCACCGATTTCGCCCCCAACCATACCCTGGCTTGGCAAACTCGGCCCTCTTGCCATGATGCGCTGCCCATGCGCATCCTCATCGCCATCGACAAATTCAAAGGCTCCATCCCAGCCACCGTGGCCGCCCAGGCCATCGCATCGGCCCTCAAGAAGGCGATTCCGGGAGCAGAATGCGACCTCTGCCCCATCGCCGACGGTGGGGAAGGTACCGCTGAGGCCGTCATCACCGCCTTGAAGGGTGAGTGGTGCGAAACCGCCACTTTTGACGCCCAAAACCGCCCCGTGACCGCCCGCTACGGTCTCGTTCGGGATGGCAGCCAGATTGAGGCCATCATGGAAATGAGCGCCGCCTCCGGCCTAGCCATGGTCAGCGATCTCCCTCTTGATCCCGCCATCGCCAGCACCCTTGGCACCGGGTTGATGCTCCAGGACGCCATCGAACGCGGCGTTAGCCGCATCGTCATCGGCATCGGCGGCAGCGCCACCAATGAGGCTGGCATCGGCATGGCCGCCGCGCTGGGCTTCCGCTTCCTGGATGCTGATGGTGAGCCTCTCACACCCATCATCCAGCACATGCACAAGCTGGCAAAGATCGAGCGCGGCGAACAGCGCATGCCCGAAATCCTCGTGGCCTGCGACGTGAACAATCCGCTGCTCGGGCCGCACGGCTGCACCCGCGTCTATGGCTCACAGAAAGGCGTGCAGGACTCCGCTTTCTTCGAATCTCGCCTGCAGCACCTCGCCGACATCGTGCGGCGTGATCTCGGTGTCGATCACCGCGAGGCACCCGGCGCGGGAGCCGCTGGCGGCCTCGGATTCGGCCTCATGAGCTTCTGCGGAGCCAAACTCACCAGCGGCTTCGATCTCATCGCCGATCTCGTGCATTTGCGTGCTCGCATCGCCGCCGCCGACCTCGTCATTGCCGGCGAAGGCCGTCTCGACGCCCAAACCCTCCATGGCAAAGGTCCCATGGGCGTCGCCGACATGGCCCGTGAGCTCGGCAAACCCGTCGCAGCCTTCGCTGGAGCCATCGAGGCCGAAGACCAGCTCCGCACCCGCTTTGACCTGCTCTGCGCCATCAAACCGAAAGACATGCCGCTCGCCGAAGCCATGCAACGCGGCTCAGAGCTGCTCAAAAACGCCGTCCTATCGCAGTCCCGCGCCCTCCTTGACCTTTTGACACCTTGACCACGCTTGACCCGTCCCACAGGCCGTGCTCAATCCCATCTCACTTCTGACCTCTCACCTCTTAACTCACTTCATGAACGCAGTCCTCCTCTTCGCCGGTCAAGGCGCCCAAAAAGTCGGCATGGGCAAAGATCTTGCCGAAGCCTACCCCGCCGTCCGCACCCTCTTTGACCAGGCCGATGCCGCGCTCGGCCATACGCTCACCAACGTCATGTTTGAGGGCCCCATGGAAGAGCTGACCCGCACCAGCCACTGCCAGCCCGCGCTCTACGCCCACGGCCTCGCCATCTTGGAGGTGCTGAAGGAAAAAGTCCCCGCGCTCAACATCACTACCACTGCCGGTCTCTCACTCGGCGAATTCACCGCTCACGCCGCAGCCGGCACCTTCGACTTCGCCACCGGCCTCAACCTCGTCTTCCAACGCGGCAGCTTCATGGAGGAAGCCTGCCTGAACACCCAAGGCGCGATGCTTGCCCTGCTCGGCGGTGAGGAATCTGCTATCCGCGAACTCTCCGCCGAATGCGATGTCGATGTCGCGAACTTGAACGCCCCCGGCCAGATCGTCCTCTCTGGCAGCGCTGAAGGCATCATCGCCGCTGCCGCCAAATCAAAAGACAAAGGCATCAAACGCGCCATCCCCCTGCCCGTCGCTGGTGCTTATCACAGCCGCTTGATGAAATCCGCGCAGGACAAGCTCGCCCTCGCTCTCGCCGCCGCGCCGATCCAAAGCCCGCGCGTCCCCGTCGTCTGCAACTTCGAGGCCCGCCCCGTCTCCACGCCCGAGGAAATCCGCGCCACGCTCACCAGCCAAGTCACAGGCAGCGTCCGCTGGGTGGAAAGCATGCAGCACCTCATCGCCGCCGGTCACACGCTCTTCATCGAGCTCGGTCCCGACGCCACCCTCGCCGGCCTCATGGGCAAGATCGACAAAACGGTGAAGGTCATCAGCATCAAAGACGCCGCATCACTTGATGCTGCGGTCGCTGCGCTGACTGCTGTCTAAATCGTCCACCAAATGCCGCGATGACTGCGATCAAGGAGATAGCCCCGATTCTCGCTATCATCGCCTTTATCGCTCCAGTC
>CAXNGR010000033.1:0-12297 GCA_964201265.1 Verrucomicrobiaceae bacterium | reverse complement strand
GGGCATCGAAGGATGCGCCCGATTCAGCGATGGCCTGCCAAGCAAGTTCAGGAAAGGCGCGATCCCAGAAACCGTCCTTCTTTGCTTCCACATTGAAGTCACCCAGCAAACCTTGCGCCTCGATGTACCCTCGCCCGAGTTGATGAAAGCTTCCCGCCGTGAGGTTAGGTTCACCTTTGGTTTGTGCAGCCAGCCAAGTCCCGAGCAATCGGTTGTAACAGAGCAGCAAGGTCTTTATCCCCTTTCGCGCTTCACGTCGTGCCAGTTCGAGGGCAAGCATTGTCTTGCCCGTTCCAGCAGCGCCTTCGCAGAGCATGCGCTCATTAAACTTCATCAAATCAAGCGCACCGAACTGTTCCTCGGTGAGCCGCAAAAGCTGTTGCTCGGCAAGCTTCAAAGTGGTGCCCGCTGCCATCACGCATTCGAAGTCAGGGCGCAGCACTTGCCTCGCCTGACCTAGCACGACAGGCGTAAATGCATTCCCGTCCAACCGCAAACGCGCGGCATGGCCGGACATCATCTTTTGCAAGGCGACGACGAGACCACGAGCACAAGCCCTCTTGTCCAATACCTCCCACTCCGCCCACTCGGGACTGGTGATCTTAAATTCCGAGTCCGGGAAAATGGCTGCGCTGCCAAACACCACCTTGTCCATGACGGAGGCACCGACAGTTTTGAGCAGACAGTCGCGCAACTGCCACATGCCCTCTTGCGCCTGCTTGAAAGGACTGCGCTTCAGCGGCCAGCGGCAGCCCTTCCGATCCACAGAAGCCCAAACCCCCTCGGCGCACTCAACGCCACCGCCTTTGACCTCGATGGCAAACACCCCGCAGCCTGGGGCCAGCAGCACGAAGTCCACTTCACCGAAGGGCTTCTTGTCCCGAGCGGTCAAGTTCAGCGAGTGCAGGACCACCCAGTCGTCCGTTCCCGGCGCATCACGTAGCGCGACAAAGAGATCTCGCTCCGCATCGCTGCGGGTATCATCGCTCAATATCGAGGGAATCATTTTCGACATAATAATCACTCCACGCCAAGCAGGCGGTTGGTTTTGGATTTCGGCTGCACCTCGGCCTGCTCACTGACCGACTCGACACATTGCACCCACACGCTGCCGAGGTCTCCGAGGTCGATCTGGCATCCACAGGCTTCGATATGATCGAGGCTCTGCGCGAGCTTCTGTAACAGCGCTTCTCTGATGCGACCTTCGGCAGCGGAGTGAGCCTGACGGAGTTCACGGCGGGCTTCAATGCATTGACTAGCCCAAGTCGTGCCACCGACGACGCGCTGGATGATCTCAATGTCTTCATCAGTGTCGGGGCCGATCACCCGGCTTCCTGCAAACCAATCGCGCACCGTAGCAAGGCTGCGTGTGAGACCGTGACCCTGTGCTCGGGCGCGGAACTGCTCAGGCGTCAGGTGGCTTGATCTAAGCTGCAAGGCGTATTGATTGGCCCTCATGCGTAGGCCATCGGCGCGACCGTGCAGGAGCTTGTCTGCCACATCAGTGATCAAGTCTGAACCACCAAGCTTCGGGAACACGACGAGATCGCCAGGAAGTAATTCCAACACCCGTCGAGGCTTGACCGCCCTAGCTCCTTCCCGAAGAAGTTCTGTGATGACCGGCACGCTTCGGTCGGTGGTGAAGAACGAATAGCCCGTTCCTTTGAAGCTAACGTAACGTGCAGGGACCGGATCGACGGGTGCCTGTGTGCCGACGGGATCAAAGAGCGGTTCTTTGCGCTGATGCGTGATCCGATACTCAAAGTCCCAAATGTCGACGCCATTCCACGCGGCGTCACTTGTTTGCTCCTCAGACCCGATCACTGCTGTCTGGGTTGGCCAGTTGATTGCTGGAGGCTGGCGGGGAACTGGCCACTCGGTGAGGTTCTCGGGAGCCGCAATGATGTCGAGTTTGTCATTCGTATTGGCTCCGACGATTCCTTCGCGCCGTGCCAAACGCGAGGTGAGCGACTTGAGCCAAGCGATCTCAAACGAATAGCCGATGAGCGTCACTCGCTGCGCCGCGCCTGAATAGTAAAGAAGCGACATTGCTCGTGCGCCAAGCCAGCCACAGACGATTACGAGATCGTAGCAGGCAGATAGCGGAAGGTCCGACAGAGTCAGAACGTCCAGACTATGTCCCGCGTTCAGAAAACGTCCACGTACGGAGACGGCTTCATTCTCCGTACGAGTAATGATCGCGATCCGTTGCGCCCCTTGAACGAGTTCGTGCAGCAAGCTGCCTTTTGAATTGGTTGCTCCTGGGACGCTCGCTAGCTCTGTGAGAAGGCGGACTGCGTCATTAACACACTGGAGCATCTCCGGGGTCAGGGATTGTATCACTGTGGAGATCGCCGCACGGAACTGCTCTAACTGGGCGGCAAACGCGCGGCGTTGATTCTCACTATAGCCGCGTGTCCGCGATGCAGCCTCAAGCAACAGCCCCCAAGCCGGCCCACGCAATGCCTGCGCTGGGGAATCGTCGGCTTCTTCGAGAAGCGTGCATAACTTGCCCAACTGTGAGGCTGCGGATTCAAGGAGAAGATTCGCCGCGAGCCTTGGGGACCAATCTCCATGGGCGAGATGAGTGCATCGCACGCTCGTCTCGTCGGCACCTGCCATGAGCCAGAGATCATCCTCCAAGAACCAAAAGTCAGCATTGCCTTCGAGCCTCTTCAAGTAAGCGAGTTCATCCCGCGTTGCGAAAACGACTAGCCGATGAGGACCGACAAGCTCGTGCAGCTCAGCTAGAGTATCGAGACGACGAGCGCCGTTTACGATCACTGTTCGGCCTTTTGGCGGGTTTGAATCGATGAAGTCGAGAGCCGTGCGATGCACCTTCAGCAACTTCCCCTGCGGATCGAAGTCGTGAAGAATTCCTGTTTGACCGAGCTTTGAAACGCAGGCTCTTGAAACGAAGTCCTTTGCTCCACTCTTGGAATCGATTACCACAACGCCGTCGCCGAGTATTGAGTGATTTCCAAGAGGATCACAGGCAAGAAGCTCTGCGAATGGATGGCTTGCGGGATGACGACGCAACGAGTTGATCTTTCCCTGCGCGCCGCCTGCTGTTTCCGCCCGGATGCGCAAGCGAGAGAGCCGCATCGCCAATTGGTTCCCGTCCGCACAGCGCAGGACGACTTGGCCATCAGGCTTGGTGCCCTGGTAGAAGAAGAATTTGTTCTCTGGCTGAATGACGACACGCGCTCCTATTTCCGGCTCTCCACCGCAGAATGCCGACACTCGTGCATCGAAGCCGGCTCGAAAGCTTTCAAGCGCACAAACCAATGCCGTCCATCTTGCTGCATTCTGCGTGAAGGGCGACACTAAAACGACTGGCCGCTGCTCTGACGCAATTACGGCAGTCGCCCCAGCGCGGAGCCAAAGTGGGGGACCAAAGGAAGTGCCACCATCATTGAGCATCACTTCGCTCAACCAAGAACATTGCGCTCGGAGATGGGAGATGAGCGCATCCATGATCGTGCTTGCTCAAGCTGCCGTGAATCCAGCGCGGTGGGCCTGGTCGCAGAACATTTGTTTATCACTGATAGTTCCGTCTTTGTATCGCCGCCAAGCTTCCCTGCCAAGAGGCTCCAAGCTCACCGGCCAACCGCTGCGAAGATAGCGGCGGCTCAAATCAAGCGAGCCAACCACGGGTGAATTTTGAGTCTGCTCTTCATCACCGTGATCGAAGGCGTTGTCGGGATGTAAGCATGGGAAGAGGTACAGCAAAGCATGCCAGCCTTTAAGGAAGGTTTCGGTAGCAGCTTTGCGAAGCTGTGGGCCGGTCATCGCCGCGATGGCGGCGAGGTAACTCATGGCATCATTGCGACTCGCGGGGATGGTGCTGGCTTGAGGAAAGGCGATGACGCTGGCCACAGTGCCTGCAAAGACAACGGTGGCGCTGTGCAGAAGATTGGCGACGGCGTGACCGACGGCCTCACCAACGAGAGGTGGCACGGCATTGCCAATAACGCGGAACTGATGCGTGCGAGTGACGGGGAACTGAAACCAGTCAGGAAAGGTCTGCACACGAGCGGCCTCGCGCGGGGTGAGGCTGCGGTTCTGCGTGGGGTGGATGAACATGAGTCCGTCCTTGCTCATGTGAGCCACGATGGTGCTGCACGGACGGAAACGGCTCTGACGCGTGTAGCGGTCTTTGAAGCTGCTCTTGTCGTAAGGGAACTCGAACTTCAGGCCGCGCTTGAGCATGGCGTTCTTGCAGTTCTCGCCCTCGTGCAGCAGAGCAAAGTCACGTAGATCGCGCTCACTGTGCGGACGTGAGTCGTGCGCGGTGAGCTGCGCCGCCTTTTTGACCTGAAGCACCTTGTAGATGAAATGGTGGTGATTGGTGCCGACATGATCGGCGCGGCGCTCCATGTCGTACTCCATCGCCTGCGCACCACCGCCCGCCCTGACGATGGGGAGATCCATGATGGCATCTCCGAGAGTGACCCCAACCCAGGGCTTGGCACGCGGCGCTGGTAACAGCTCATTCGCGAGATAGCCGGGCACATCCAGCCGGATGCCGATGAAGAGCTGACGTTTCCGGTTCTGCGGCACGCCAAGCTTCGTGGCATCTTCCTCACGCGGGGTAACGCGGTACCCGAGCTTGCGCCCCTCCGCCTGCACGCGGGTGAAATAGTCGCCGCCGCTGGCACTGCGGATGCCAAGGACGTTTTCCATGACGAAGACCTTCGGCTTGAAGTGCTCCACGAAGGCCAGGAAGCGCTGGTAGAGATGGCGGCGCGGATCATCGATCATACGCGGGCCGTGATTAGCTCCATCGCGCTGGCGGGCTTGTGAAAAGCCCTGGCAGGGGGGGCCACCGACGATGACATCGACATGCTTGGTGCCGATGAGCTGCTCCAACTCATGCGGTGTGAACTGGGTGAGGTCTCTTTCCAGGACATGCGAGACATCAGGGAAGTTGGCTTTGAAAACCTGAACCGCCTGAGGATTGAAGTCGAGTGCGGCAAGACATTCGAACTCGGCGTTTTTCATGCCTAGACTAAACCCCCCACAGCCGCAGAACAAGTCGATGAAGGTGGGCTTCGATGCCGCACTCATGCCCGGACCCCCTCAAACAAGTCGGCAGAGTCTGTTCCAAGCGCCTTGGCAATGCGGACAACGCTCAGAATGCTGGGATTGCGCACGCCGCGCTCAATGCCGGAGATGTAGGTGGGATCGAGTTCGGCTTTTTCCGCCAGCTTCTCCTGCGTGAGGCCTTTGGCCTCACGCTGCCGCTTCACATTTTTCCCAAAGCTGTCGAGTGCCCGATGGTGGTGCTTCATCCACCATCATCATGGAACATGAGTCCACGGACTATGAGTCAAGCATGGCGATTATTCCCAAGGGTTTGCCCTTGATTGAGAATCAGTGCTTTACCGGGTGTGATGGTGATCCCCACCGCTAACGCCCGCTCAATGCAGCCGACGCCGGAACTGCTTGCGGCGGCAACGAAGACGGATGCATGCCTGCGGTATTTCTGAAAAACGCGTCTTAAACAATGGAAGGAAAGGTGCGTGACAGGAGAAAAAGGGATGCGGAGATTTCTCGATGTCATCCGCCGTCTCCGCCGAGAACATTGCCCTGCTGATCGATGCCGACAACGCGCCGGCGGCGAGGATTGGGTTCATCATCGCGGAGCTGGCCTCCCACGGGGTGGTGAACATCCGCCGTGCCTACGGGAACTGGGAGAAGCCGGAGCTGGCCCGGTGGAAGGAGGTACTGCACGAGTTTGCCATCCAGCCGGTGCAGCACTTTGATCTGGTGAAGGGGAAGAACGCTTCGGACATGGCGCTGCTGATCGAGGCGATGGACATTCTCTACACGAAGAACGTGGGCACGTTCTGCTTGGTGTCGTCGGACTGTGACTTCACGCCGCTGGCGCTGCGCTTGCGGGCTGAGGGACGGCAAGTGATCGGCTTTGGGGATCGTCGTGCCCCGACGCCGTTTGTGAGTAGTTGCACGCGCTTCCTGTATCTTGATGAGCCGGACACGGCGAAGAACGCGCTGGCAACGGCAGCCCCACCTGCTGCGAACAGTCTGAAAGGCGACACCCAACTGATGAACAAGCTGCGCAACGCAGTGGCGGCCAATATGGGGGACGACGGCTGGGCGGCGCTGGGCGGCGCTGGGCGGGGTGGGGAACCACATTTTGAATCAAGGCTCCTTCGATTGCCGCAACTTCGGCTTCAGCAAGCTGAGCGAACTCTTCACCGCCATCGACTGCTTTGAAGTGCGACGGGAAAACAACGGTTCAGGCGGCACACTGTGCTCGGTGCGGAAGCGTCCCAAAAAGATCGCGGCCTGAAGGCGCGGCATTTGCTTCCTGCTTAGCTCAGTTGAAGTGCTGAGATCGTTGGGCCATGGAGGGAGGCATGCCTGAACCTGAATTGCCATCGCTGTTTGCTTCCACACCCCGCCGCTGGGCGGTGGTGGGTGATGGCAAGGCCGAGATTTTGAGACGGAGAGATCGAGAGACGGGGAGACTTGAAGATGAGGAGACGGTGAGGCCGGGAGAGGCGGTGGCGGCGGGGCTGGAGCTGTTTCAGAGCGCGTCTGCGGCGGATGGTTATGCGCGCTGGAAAGCGGAGGTGGCCCAGGCACGGGCGGCGGAGGCCGAGGCGCGTCGCGCGGCGGAACTGCCGACGCAGGGGGATGGCGCGGGCTATGCGGCGTGGAAATCCGAGGCGGAGGCGGCCAAGCGGGCCTTTGAGCAGCGCTGGGGCGTGCCGCTGGGCAAGCCGGTGCGGGTGCAACTGCGCGGCGAGGCCCGGGAGCGCGAGGGCTGTTTGTTTGTGGCTGAGGAGGCACCGCAGGGCAGGGGATTGCGTCTGCGTCTTGGCACGGAGGTGTTTGAGGCCAGCCGCATCGAGAGCGTGGTGCGGGTGGAGTGAGACTGAGCTGGGGACTTGGAGAAGGGGAGACTTGGAGCCAAGGAGAGGTGAGAATTTCGAACCAGGGATGCCGAATGATCCATTCTCCCGAATCACATCTTCTCCGAACGGGGAAATCAATGGCAGCAGAATGGGGGCAGTCGAAGTTGAGATTCAAAGCCATTCTGCTGCCCTCATTCTCCTGCCATCAAAAAATGGGAGGCCGAAACATTCAGCGCTTCACCCGACGACAGGCTGGGAGGAAGTGACTCTCTGTTCCAAACCCCAGCCACTTGTGAGCTGGCACGGGTCGAGAGGCGGGAACTGGGCCGTTTTGGCTGGCAAAAAATGGGAGCCTGATTTCATCTTTTGCCGCCCATCTTTTTGCCGACCTGCCTTATTTGGGGAGTTAAAAAACACCGCAAGAGGATGGAGTGACGCAGGAGTTCTGATTCAGATTCTCCGCGTGTCTCCAATCTCTCGCGTTGTCAAAACTCCGTCAGGAAGATGCTGCCAACTGTGAGCGGGAGCGGGTTGGGAGGCGGGAGCATGGCCGTTTTGGCTGGCAAAAAGATGGTTGGCAAAAAATGGGAGCCTGATTTCATCTTTTGTCGACCTGCCGAAGGCGCATCCCCCAGAATGGGTATAATGATGAGGGGTAGAATGATGGGGGAAAACATTTTACCCATCCTCATTTTACCAGCGGGCTGCGTGAACGGCATCATCGCCAAACCGCAGCGCAAGTGGCTGGCGAACTTGGTCTTCGGCGGCGCGAACTTCGACGAGCTCTTCGTGTGCAGCAGCGACCAGATTTTCAAACGCAAGACGACGGTCAAAGGCGTGCGCTCCGCCGATGCGCCGATCAAGCCGGAAAAGCCGAGGCTGTAAGAATGGCTTCGCGTTGCTGGTTTCTAGTTCCAAGTCGTTGGCGACTTCCGCACCTGCTTGGAACCTGAAACTTGAAACCTGAACCTTTCCCATGAAGCCGATTTTCCTGTCCCTGCTCGCCTCCTCCTCGCTTTTCGCTGCTGATGTCGCTTCGGTGACGAAGCAGGAGCTGCCTTCGCTCGTGGCGCTCTACCAGGAACTGCACGCGAACCCGGAGCTGTCGCTGCACGAGGTCGAAACAGCGGCCCGCATCGCCAAAGAACTGCGAGAGGCCGGTTTGGAGGTCACGGAGAAGGTCGGCGGCAACGGACTCGTGGGCGTGCTCAAGAATGGCGATGGCCCGGTGATCCTGGTGCGCACGGATTTGGACGGGCTGCCGGTGAAGGAGCAAACAGGAGCGCCGTATGCGAGCACAAAGGTCGTGAAGGATGATCTCGGTCGCGAGGTGAACGTGATGCACGCCTGCGGGCATGACATCCACATGGCCAGTTTCATCGGCACCGCGCGTGTTTTGGCAAAGACGCGCGACCAGTGGAAGGGCACGGTCGTGATGATCGGCCAGCATGCGGAGGAGCGTGTGCTCGGGGCGCGGTTGATGCTGCGAGCAGGGTTGTTTTCCAAATTCCCGAAACCGGACAAGGCCATCGCGTTGCATTGCGCCTCCGACTTGGCGCATGGTCAGATCGGCATCGTCGAAGGTTACGCGCTGGCGAATGTGGACAGCGTGGAGATCGTCGTCAAAGGCGTCGGCGGGCATGGCTCCATGCCGCATCTGACCAGAGACCCCATCGTGCTCGCCTCGCACATCGTGCTGGCCTTGCAGACCATCGTCAGCCGCGAGGTGCGGCCCGGTGATCCGGCGGTGGTGACGGTCGGCAGCATCCATGGCGGCACGAAGAGCAACATCATTTCCGACGAGGTGCGCCTCCAGCTCACGCTGCGCAGCTATCAAACGGACACGCGCAAGAAGCTCGTCGAATCCATCAAACGCATCGTCAAAGCCCAGGCCGAGTCCGCCAACATGCCTGCCGACAAAATGCCCGAGGTCATCGTCTCCGACGATCAAGCGCCCGCGCTCTACAACCAGCCTGCTTTGTGCGCTGAAGTGCGCGGTCTGGTCGGCTCCGCCATCGGTCCTGACAACGTCCTCACCCGCGAACCCGTGATGGGAGCCGAAGACTTTGCCGAATACGGCCTCACCAAGGAAAAAGTGCCGCTCTGCATGTTCTGGCTTGGCACGCAGCCGCCGGAAGTCGTCACCGAGGCCAAGGCCAAGGGCACCACGCTGCCCTCACTGCATTCACCCTTCTTCAAGCCGGTTCCCGAGCCCAGCATTGAAACGGGAGTGAAGGCGCTGACTTCAGCGGTGATCGGATTGATGAAGTGACAGGTCTTCCAGGTCTCAGCCTGCGGCCTTGGAGCCCGGTGGCCGTCAGTGCTTTGCCATCCAATCCACCAACTGCCTGCGCTGCACGGGCAGTTTGCGGTGAAAGCTGTCCTCAATCGCTGCGGCGGCCATGCCGGTCTCGCCTTCGGGAATGATGCCTAGCATTTCGGCGAGGCGCTGCTCGAAGCGCGTGATCAGCGCAGGCACGGGGTCTTTCGCGGCGAGGTAATCGAGCGCTTTGACGAGCAGTTCGTGAATCTCGGGGATCGGTGAGCCGGTTTCGGCGACGAGGTTGATCAATTTGACGAGATAAGTGGCCGCAAGCACGCGCCCGTAGCTTTCGCGCAGGCCAAGACGTGGATTCGTCCAGCGTGCCTCGGCTAGCGTGTGCAGGTCGCCGGATTTGCTGCGCACGAAGCGCAGTTCGGCGGAGACAAACAGGTCCAGCACGCCATTGAGCGGCGATTTGGGACGCAGTGCGCCCTTCGCCATCGTTCGGAAGAGTCCGATCTCTGGCGAGCACCACTGCACGATGAGACTCGTCTCCGCATAACGCGTGCGCCCAATGAGGATGGCCTCGGTTTTTTCCATGATGACAAAGGCGTTGAACTCACGCGCCCGGCGGCTATCTACGCTGCATGGAAAAGACCAGCAAGACCATCCTCACCGACCTCCAAGCCCTCGACACCACTGCCCTCAAGGCAAGGTTGGGGGAGCTCCGGAGGTATCTTTGACGTACCGAAATTAAAAGACGAGCTGGCAATGCTGGAGGACCTCATGGGTGCCCCCGGCTTTTGGGATGACGCGAACGCGGCGCGGAAGACGATCGACCGCACGAATGTCATCAAAAAGAAGATCGGACCTCTCCAGGAGCTGGAGTCGCGTGCTGGTGATTTTGATGGCCTGATCGACCTCGCGAAAGAAGCGGGCGACATGGACACTTGGCGCGAAGTCGATCAAGAGCACACGAAGCTCGAAAACGACGTGAGCGCCTTTGAACTCAGCCAGCTCCTCAGCGGGCCGTTTGACCGTGGCAATGCCTTCATCACCATCCACTCCGGTGCCGGTGGCACGGAGGCCTGTGACTGGGCGGACATGCTGATGCGCATGTACCAGCGCTGGTGCCAGCGCCGTGGCTACAAGGTCGAGCTCATCGACCACGAATCGGGTGACGACGTCGGCACCCGCTCCGCCACGCTCGAAATCATCGGTGAAAACGCCTTCGGCTTCCTGCAAACCGAGCGTGGCGTGCATCGCCTCGTTCGCATCTCGCCCTTCGATGCGGCGAAGAAGCGCCACACGTCTTTTGCCTCGATTGACGTCACGCCGGACTCCGAGGAGGAGATCGACATCGTCGTGCGTGATGAAGACCTCCGTGTGGATACTTACCGTGCTGGCGGCAAAGGCGGCCAGAACGTGAACAAGGTCGAAACCGCCGTGCGCCTTACGCACATTCCCAGCGGCGTCATCGTTGCCTGCCAGATCGAACGCAGCCAGCCGAAGAACCGCGCCAAAGCCATGGCGATGCTGAAGGCGAAGCTCTTCCAGATCGAAGAAGACAAGCGTCCGGCCGAGATCGACCGCCAGTATGGCGAGAAGAGCGACATTGGCTGGGGCAGCCAGATCCGCAGCTACGTCTTCCAGCCCTACCAGATGGTCAAAGACCACCGAACTGGCGAAAAAACCAGCAGCGTCCAGGGCGTGATGGACGGCGACCTCGACGCCTTCATGGAAGCCAAGCTGCGCGGCCGGAAGGCGGGTGACAATGACAAGGATGAGGACGTGTAGTGGCTGGATTCTCGATGCTTGATCCTAGATGCTGGATGTCGGAAAGTCCGGGTATCATGAGCTATCAAAAACTCGAAATCTGGCAACTGGCTCAAAAGGCTACAGTTGAAATCCATACGATGACGCTGACGAAGCTGCCAAAGTTCGAGATGTATGAGGAAGGATCACAGATTCGTCGCTCATGCAAATCGGTGCGCTCGAACATCGTGGAAGGCTATGGCAGACGTGAATATAAGCAGGACTTTGTTTTGCGGCTGACTTACGCCCTGGCCTCCAACGACGAAACCATCGACCACCTTGACACTTTGCGCGAAACTGGCTCGCTTGTGGACGAGCCACTCTATGAGAACCTGCACGAAAACCTGACGCACCTAGGCAAGAAGCTCAATCTCTTCATCCAAGCCGTTCGCGAAGGTCATCGATCTTCGAAGTAGCCTTCTGGCATCCAGCATCAAGAATCCAGCATCTGCCATCTAGCCCCATGAAACCCGTCTTCGAAAAAGTGCCCAAGCGCCAGTGGGAGTCCTTCCACTGCGAGGTGGTGCGCGGGCTGGACTATGGGACGCGTTGGCATTTCCACCCTGAGTCTCAGCTCACGCTGGCGATTGAGAGCAGCGGACACCGCGTGGTGGGGGACAACATCGGTGCGCTGACGGACGGTGACATCGTTCTGCTCGGTGCCAATCTGCCGCATGTCTGGCATCAGGACACTGGCGGCAAGGCGCGGCAGGTGCATGCGATCATCGTGCGTTTTGACGACACCTTCCTGGGGCGCGATTTCTTCTCGCTGCCGGAGGTGGAGCCTGTCAGAAGGCTGCTGCAGCGCGCCGCTCGTGGTTTGGCTGTGCGCGGGGCCACGCGCACAGCGGTGACGGAGCACATGAAACGCCTCGCGCAGAGCGACGGCCTCGCCCGTGTGATCGAGCTGCTGGCCATCCTGGACACGCTGGCGATTTCGGATGAGCTGAAGACGCTCGCCAGCGCCAGCTATGAGCCGAAGCTCGAATCTGCCGACCAGGGCCGCATGGAGCGCGTGGTGGATTTCATTCACACGCATCTGACCGAGGAGATCGACCGAGAGCGGCTGGCCAAGCTGGCGCATCTCAGCCTGGGGGCTTTCAGCCGCTTTTTCCATTCACGCACCGGCAAAACGGTGCCGGAATATGTGAACGAGGTGCGCATTGGCCGTGCCTGCCGCATGCTAGGCGAGGACGCGGGAAACATCACCGACATCGCCATGGACTGCGGCTACCGCAATCTGGCGAACTTCAACCGCCGCTTCCGCGAGGTCATGGGCACCACGCCCAGCGCCTACCGGCAGAAGTTCCGCGGCGTGGCGGGGTAGTAGCGCAG
>CAXNGR010000032.1:0-12306 GCA_964201265.1 Verrucomicrobiaceae bacterium | reverse complement strand
TTGACGAATGCTTTGAACGAGGAAGTGACGTCGGGCACGCAATTCGGGGCTGCATGACGGAAGGCCGTTGGCCTTCAATGCCGATCCACGATCCCAAAACTCACCCCGCGCAAGCCACTCGCACCTCCTCCAACTCCGCCCAGCGCGTGAACTTGCGATCCAGCTCGTGCTTCTTCGCGTCGAGTTTGGCGATGTAGTCATTCGTGCCAGCACCGAGCTTCACAAACAGCTCGGGGTTGCTCAGTTCGGCCTCCATGGCGGCGATCTCGCTCTCCAGAGTGGCGATGGCTGTTTCGCAGTCGGCCAGCTCGCGTTGCTCCTTCTGCGACATCTTGCGCGTCTTCGGGGCGCTGGCGGCGGCGGCTTTTTCCTTCTTCACGGCGGCGGTGACGAGAGCCAGCTCGGCGGCGGCTTTGGCGGCGCGTTTTTCCTGGTAGTAGCTGTAGTTGCCGGCGCATTCGTGGATGCGGCCCTGCCCCTCAAACGCGATGAGGCGGTCGCACACGCGGTCGAGGAAGTAGCGGTCATGACTGACGACGAGCACGGTGCCTTTGAAGGCGAGGATGGCCTCCTCCAGCACGCGCATGGTGGCGAGATCGAGATCGTTCGTCGGTTCGTCGAGAATGAGGAAGTTGCCGCCACGGCGCAGGATTTTCGCCAGCAGCACGCGGCTTTGCTCGCCGCCGCTGAGTTCCTTCACGCGCATGGTCACGCGTTCGTCGGTGAAGAGGAAGCGCCGCAAATAGGTGCGCACATGCAGCTTCTCCGGGCCGAACTGCACGAACTCGCTCATCGGCCCCGCCACCTCCTCCATCACGCTGTTCTCGGGATTGAGCAGCAGGCGCTGCTGATCGACGTAGTTGAAGATCGTGCGCTTGCCGATGGCGATCTTGCCTTCGTTCGGCTGCTGCTCGCCCATGAGGATGCGCAACAGCGTGGTTTTGCCGAGACCGTTGCGGCCGATGATGCCGGTGCAGGTGCCTGCCTCGAAGTTGAGATCGAGATGGCTGAACAACCAACGGTCGTCGATGTGCGCACCGATGTCCTTGGCCTCGACGACGGTGTTTGCCAGCGGCGGTGCCGGAGGGATGATCAAATCCATCACCAGTTCGGCCTCGGGAGCCGCGATGGCGTTCACGCGGTCGAATTCATCCAGGCGTGACCGCTGTTTCGTGCCCCGGCCTCGGACGCCTGCGCGCACAAACTCCAGCTCATGCCGCAGGAAACTCTGGCGGCGGCGTTCGGAGTTCGCCTCCACGCCTTCACGGATGGCCTTGCTCTCCAAGAACGCGCTGTAGTTGCCGGGATGGCTGTAAATGCGGCTGTCATCGATCTCGATGATGCGCGTGGCCACGCGGTCGAGGAAGTAGCGGTCATGGGTGACGAAGAGCACCGCGCCGCTGAAGTCGCGCAGGAAAATCTCCAGCCATTCGATGGATTCGGCATCCAGATGGTTCGTCGGCTCATCGAGCAGTAGCAAATCCGGCTGCGAGACCAACGCACGCGCCAAAGCCACGCGTCGCTTCTCACCACCTGAGAGTCCTTTGACGAGACGATCCGCTGCAGGCACGCCGAGCTCGTTCATCGCGGTGCTGATGCGGTTTTCGACGCCCCAGCCGTCGTGAAGCTGGATCTGATGCAGCAGCTCGGCCTCCTGATCGCCTTTGTAGTCGCCGGATTCGTAACGCGCGACCATGTCGAGCAGCACCGAGGCTCCAGCACGCACGTTGTCGATCACGCTCGCTTCATCATCCAGCGTGAACTCCTGCGCGAGGTGGCTGACGATGATGCCGTTGCGCCGTGAGATCGTGCCGCTGTCCGGCTTCTCCGTGCCGACGAGGATGCGCATGAGGCTGGTCTTCCCGGAGCCGTTGCGGCCCACCAGCCCGAGCTTCTCGCCCTCGTGGATGCTCATCGTCGCGTCATTGAAGACCTGTTGCAGCCCGAATTGAAGGCGCAGGTCTTTGGCGGAAACGACGGCAGGAGTGATGGGAGACATGGGGCGGTTGAGATAGCACGATCTGCCGCCGCTGCGACGGATTAGACCTTTTTCAGATGAGATTTCGATCCCGGAGGGATCAAAGAGGGTAGCCGGGGGTAAAGCGAGGAACGAGCGACACCCCCGGTTTGCAAAGCATGTGTCATCAAGTTCAAGGGTGCATCCTGAAGGGATGCAAGAAGTGCTCATTGGCTTTTCGCGACCGTTGGGCTGGCGGAGGCTGCTCGCATACCTCCGGCATGCGCCCTTTTGGGTAAACGACGTTGTTAGTTGTTCCAGGGGCTATCTTCTTTGATCCCTTCGGGATCACGTGACCGACCGCCAATCAAGGCCTCGCCAGCGTCTCACGCACCATGACGGGATCGTCCGTGGTGATCCCATCGACGCCGAGTTTCGCGAAACGCAGCACATCGGCCGGTTTATTGACCGTCCAGACGTATAGGCCGAAGCCTGCGTCGCGGATCTGCTTCACCATGGTCTCATCCCACGGAAAATCAGCCATGCTGAGGTCCAGGCCGTCGAGTTTGTCCGCCGTGGTGTCGGCGATGAGCTGTTTCAGGTCCGTGGGCTTCTTGTCCTTCGTTTTGCCGGAAGCGAGGCGGTAAACTTTGATCCACGGCATCGCCTTCTTCGATTCCGCCGCCGCGTCGCGCTTGAAGGCGATGATCGCCAACTGCGCCGCGCGATCCTTCATCGGCTCCAGGATGCGCTTCAGCTCCGGCACGATCTCCGCGCCGCACTTCACCTCGATGAAGAAGCGCTGTTTTCCCTTCGGCATCGTCGCCAGCGCTTGCTCCAGCGTCGGGATTTTTTCGTTCACCCACTCCTCGCCTTTCCACGAGCCAGCACCGAGGGCGGTCAGCTCCGCCTGCTTCGACTTCGCCACATCCAGCGTCACACCAGAGGTGCGTTTCGTGTCCTTGTCATGAATGACGGCCGTTTTGCCATCGGCGGTGAGGTACACATCCAGCTCGCAGGCATCGGCTTGATGCTTCCAGCCGAGTTCAAACGCCGCCAGTGTGTTTTCCGGCGCACGGGCGGAAAAACCGCGATGTGCGATGATTTCGACGGCGTGAACGGACATGGCAGCGAGGAGGAAAAGTGCGAGGCGCTTCATGAGAGAGAAAGCAAACGAGGCAAGCACTCGTAACCCTTCGCCCCAAATGAAATTTTGCGCCCTCCTTGTTCTCGGCATCGTCATTGTCCTCGGCTTGACCTCTTGTTCAAAGTCGAGCAACAAGGACCACCACGTCATCTTGATCAGCATCGACGGCTTCCCGGCCTGGATGTGGAATGATCCATCGCTGCAAGTGCCAAACTTGCGCAAGCTGGCCGCCGAAGGCGCGAGCACGAAGGCGATGACGGTGAGTAATCCATCGATCACCTGGATCAATCACACGACGCTCGTCACCGGAGTGGAACCGCGCAAGCACGGCGTGCTATTCAACGGCCTGCTCGTTCGACAAGAAGGCAACAAACCCGCCAAGATTGAACCCTGGGTGGACAAATCGAAGCTGGTGCATGTGCCGACGCTGTATGACATCGCCCACCAAAACGGCATGACCACGGCGGAGTCTGACTGGGTGGCCGTCACGCGTCCCGGCACCATCACCTGGAGCTTTGCGGAGCTGCCGGAGGCCGAAAGCCCGGTCGTGAAGGAGATGATCGCCGCCGGCACGATCACGCCGGAGCACATTGAGTGGATGCAGCTCGGGCCGAAGCGCAAGAGCGTGACTTTTCTCGACAACATGTGGACCAAGGCCGCGATCCACATCTTCAAGACGCACCAGCCGAACCTGCTGCTCTACCACACGCTCAACACCGACTCCACGCACCACAGTTACGGCCCCGGCACCATGGCCAGCCACACCGCGCTGGCCTACGCGGACAAGCTCGTCGGCGATTTGATCCAAGCCGTGGAGGAAAGCGGCCTGCGCGACCGCACCACCTTCCTCATCGCCACCGATCACGGCTTCAAAAAAGTGTCGAAGTATGTCTATCCCAACGTTGTGCTCAAAAAAGCCGGCCTCGCCACCGCTCTCGGCCCCACCATCACCACTTGCGATGCCTTCTGCATGACCCAGGGCGGTATGGCCTTCGTCTATGTGAACGATCCCGCCCGCAAGGCCGAGCTGCTGCCGAAGCTCAAGGAAATGTTCACGCAAACCGAAGGCGTGGACCGCGTGATCGAAGGCAAGGACGGCCACACGCTCGGCATGCCGACGCCGGAGGAAAACCAGGGCATGGGCGATCTCGTGCTCTACGCCAAGGACGGTCACGCCTTCAACAACGCCGCCGCAGGCGATGCCGTGACCGCGCCCACCACGAACTACGGCGGCACGCACGGCTTCTTCAACGGCGACCCCGAACTCGACGGCATCTTCATTGCGAGCGGACGCGGCATCAAAAAGGGCGTCGTGCTTGAGCGCATGGCGAATCTCGACGTCGCACCCACCATCGCGAAACTCATGGACCTCAAGTTGCCGCAGCAGGACGGCCGCGTGCTGGAGGAGATTTTCGCCAAATGATTCGTCGGCTGCTGTTCTTCCTCGTTGCGTCCACTGTTTGCGCCGCACCCATTGAGCGCATCTGGCTCACGCATGCGACGAACGATTCGTCCAAAATCGTCATCAACTGGGAAACCGATGCGCCCAGCGATTCCGTTGTCGAGTTTGGTACCAGCGAGGCTCTGGGCCAGCGTGTGGCTTCCGAGGCCAAAGTGACGCTGCATCACGTCGAGATCCCGCTGGAGCAGCGAGACGTGGTTTATCACTGCCGCGTGCGTAGTGGTGAGGACGTTTCGACAGTGTCCAGCTTCAAAGGCTACCCGAGCCAAGAGCTTCGTATCGCCATCGTCGGCGACTGGGGCTATGCTCCCGGCAAGGACGTGAGCGCCATCAGCAAAGACGACGTGCATTTGTTGCTCACTGTCGGCGACAACGTCGCCAGCCTGCATGAGAAGGACAAGGAAGGCACAAAAGCCTTCAGCGCCCTCATCGACGCCAACCGCGATCTCTTCCGCCGCACGCCCTTCATGCCGATCCTCGGCAATCATGATCGCGAGATCACTGGGCGCGGCCCCAAGCCGCCCGCGCAGGCCGTCTATGATGTGGAAGCCGCCGCGTATCGCGAGTTCTTCGCTCTGCCCGGCGACGAATGGAAATGGCACTTCGACCTCCCCGGCTTCGATCTGCGTTTCATCGCCCTCGATCTCAATCACATCCAGGATTTCGGCACCACATGGCAGACCTGTCATGCCTGGCAGCCCGATTCACCGCAGTTCCAATGGTTCGCTGAAACCATGGCCGCCAGCACGAGCGGCTTCGTGCTGACTTTGATGAACGAGAAGCAAACGCAGGTCGCCGGACTCACCAAAGGCGCGTGGCACGAGCATTTTCGCCAAGGCAGCGCCCTCATCACCGGCTTTGGCTACTTCGCGGACCGCGCCGAACTCAGCGGCGGCCTTCCGTACTACAACACCTGCCTCAAAGGCGACGGTGACCTCTACAAAGATCCCCAATCCAAGTTCCATGCTCGTGTGGACAACTACCTCCTCCTCACCCTCACGGCGGGTGCTCCCACGATGAAGCTCCAGTTCAAAAACCTGCGCGGCGAGGTGCTGGACACGACCGAGATTGCCAAACGCAAGCCGTGACGGCCTGTCCCGCGCACGCGTGGGTTGCGCTTCGCGGCGTGGCGGGAATGATGCCCTGTTTGAAGTCCTGGCTGCTCAGTCTCGCTCTTGTCACCACCACCGCGCAGGCTGGTGCGCCTTGGTCATGGCTGAATTCGAAGCTCACGCGCCTGGATGAGGAGCATCGGCAGCTTCATGCGTGGCTCGATCCATTGCCGCCCTTGCCCGCGCCTCAGTCGCATGAGCACGCGGGTTTTCACAGCGGCATCACCGCACTGCCGGACGCGGTGCGGTGGATTCAGATCGATCTCGGCGTGGAGCACTCGCTGGACGCAGTTGCCGTCATCCCGGCGATGCTCGGCGCGGCGGAGGCGCACGGTTTTCCGCGGCGCTTCCGCATCGACGTGTCGAATGATCCGCTCTTTGCTGAATCCACGACGCTGCTGGATCAAACTCATGGCGACGTGGAGATGCCGCTCGCGCCTTGGTTTGTCCCCGCGCTCAAGGTGAAGGCAAGGCATGTGCGTTTCACCGCCACGAAGCTCGTGCCGAAGCCGCGCCTGGCGAACCAGTTCATTTTCTGCCTCGGCGAATTGCTCGTCTTCAGCGGCGGGCGCAATGTGGCGCTGCATGCTCCCGTGCTTGCGCCAAAATCCGTCGAGACGCTGCCCACATGGTCACCCAGGCATGTCGTCGATGGCTGCCACGCTCTCGGCCTGCCGCTGCGTGCGGATAACGTGAATGGCAACGGCTGGCATAGCGCCATTTTCACTCACGCCGACTCCACGAGCTGGGTGCGGGTCGATCTCGGCTCCGAGCGCGACATCGACGAGATCCGCCTCATCCCCGCGCACCCGCGCGACTACCCGGATCGCTTTGGATTCGGCTTCCCGCAGCGCTTCAAGGTCGAGGCGGATGAAAAAGTCATCTTCGACAGCACCACCGCTGACTTCGCCAATCCCGGCGACACCGCCGTGGCCTTTCCCACGCTCGGTTTGCGCACGCGCAGCCTTCAAATTACCGCCACGCGCCTGTGGGAGCGCAGTGGTGATTTCGTTTTCGCGCTCGCGGAACTGCAAGCTTCTGCAAACGGCCAAAACATCGCCCGCGAGGCCACGGTGACGAGTTCTGACAGCACCATCACAGGCGCGTGGAGTCACGCGAATCTGATCGATGGCCGTGCCAGCGCGGGGGTGCTGCTCGACGAGGCCAAGTGGCTCGCCGACCTGTCGAAACGACGCGAGATCGAAGTCCGCCTGACCCTCCTAGACATCGAAACCAAGCTCGCCGTGAGCAAAGCGCAAGAACGCGCCGTCTATCTTGCCCTTGCCCTCGTCGCCCTGGGCTTCGCCGCCACCCTCGCCTTCCTGTTCCACCTGCGGCGCTCGCGTCGTCTTGAAATGGAAGCTCTCCGCCACCGTATCTCACGCGATCTGCATGACGAGATCGGCAGCCACCTCGGCAGCATCCGCCTGATGTCCGAGCTGGCTTTGCGTGAAGATGGCGCCTCCGAATCACTCGAAGAAATTCATCGCCTTGCTGGCGAGGCCGCCGAGTCCATGCGCGGCATCATCTGGCTCGTGCGCGAGGGTGATGCGCCAAAGTTAACGAGTCTCGTCGAAGCCATGCGTCAAAGCGCCTCCGCTCTGCTCAAGGGTATCGAATGTTCACTCGAAGCGCCCAAAGGCAATGATGCGTTCACCGCGTCGCTCGAATTTCATCGCCAAGTGTTTCTCTTCTTCCGCGAGGCCGCGCATAACATCGCCCGACATGCCCAGGCGGCTCAGGTGAAGATCGAGTTGAGCTGGGACACCAAGCGTTTGCATCTCGTCATCCAGGATGATGGCTGCGGCTTCGATGTCGATGCCATCACCGCCGGAAACGGTCTCGCCAACCTCCGCCACCGCGCCGAAGTGCTCGGCGGCACGCTGCAGATCCGTAGCTTCAATTGTCAATCGAAGCCGCAGGCCCACGGCACTCAACTTACCCTCGACGCCACGCTCTCATGAAAACTCTCTGGATCGTCGAAGACCATGCCGCCTTCCGCCGCACACTCGTGCGTGTCTTGAACTCGGAACCCGATTTGCAGTGCCCCCGCGACTTCGACTCCTGCGAAAAAGCTCTCGCCGCCCTCACACGCGATGACGCGCCCGATTTGATCTTGCTCGACGTCGGCCTGCCAGGCATGAGCGGACTTGATGGCATCCGCCTCTTCAAAGAACGCGCGCCCAAGTCGCTCATCGTCATCCTCACCGTCTTCGAGGACGACGACAAGGTCTTCCAGGCCATCTGTGCTGGTGCGGCCGGTTATCTGTTGAAAACCAGCAGCGTCGCCGACATCACCCAGGCCGTGCGAGATGCGCTGGCAGGCGGTTCGCCCATGAATCCGCGCATCGCCCGCCGCGTGCTCGACATGTTTTCCAAACTCGCTCCCAAACAAAGCAACTACGGCCTGAGCGAACGCGAAAAAGAAATCCTGCAGCTTATGACCACCGGCCTCATCAAAAAGGAGATCGCCGACCAGCTCACGCTGAGCATCCACACCGTGGACACCTATCTGCGCCGTATCTACGAGAAGCTGGAGGTGAACACCCGCACTGGTGCGGTGGCGAAGGCGCTCAAAGAGGGCTTGGTATGAAAGAAGCGAGGTGGAACCCTTGTTTCTATATTTGAACAGCACATCAAATATAGAAAATGCCTGCCAAACGTCCCGCGCGCCGCATACCAGCCGCAACCGTTCATGATTCCGGTTTCAGCACGCCAAGTCTCGATCGAGCTCTAGCGGTCCTGCGCAGCCTGGGCGGGGCTTCGGGCGGTTTGACGCTTTCGGAGATCGCGGAGCGGCTGGGGCTGTCCGTGAACTTTGTGTATCGCGTCACGCAGTCTCTCGTGGCGCATGGGTATGTGGTGCGGGATGCGGAGAAACGCTTCAGCATCGGGGCGCAGATGCTGGCGCTGTGCCAGCCGGTTGTGGATGATGTGCCGCTGGCGGAGGCCGCCCTGCCTGCGATGCGCTGGCTCAGTGAGCAGACGGGGGAGGCTGCGCATCTCGGCATCATCAGCGGCCATGAGGGCATCGTGCTGGAGCGCGTGATCGGGAAGGCGTTGATCAAGTTCTACGTCGAGCGTGGCACGCGCTTTCCGCTGCACACGAGCGGTCCGGGGAAGGTGATGCTAGCCTTCATGCCGGAGGCGGAGCGGGATGAAATCATCGCAGGCATGAAGTTCGAGCGCTTCCAGCCGTGGACGATTTCGAATCGCAAAGACTTCCTGAAATGTCTCGACGACGTGCGGAAGAAAGGCTGGGCCGTGGATGCGAGTGAGCACTTGGAGGGACATCACTGCCTCGGCGCTCCGATTCTCGACGCCGAAGGCAACGCCATCGCCAGCCTGTGGATCTCGGGACCTAGCCAGCGGCTGTCAGAGGAGCGACTCGTGAAACTTGCTCCGGTGGTGAAAAAAGCCGGCGCGATGGCCTCGACCGCACTCAACCCTGCCCACGCAAAAGCATGAAATCACTGATTCGTTCGATTTCTGGGCCGTTTCTGGCGCTGCCCATCCTTGCCACGGCGGCGGAGCCTGATGGCGCGGCGTTCTTTGAATCACGCATCCGGCCTGTGCTGGTGATGCACTGCTACGAATGCCACAGCGCGGAGAAGACCAAGGGCGGCCTGCGGCTGGACTATCGCGGCGGTTTTAATAAGGGCGGGAAGAGCGGTGCGCTCGTGGACGCTAGCAAGCCCGACAAGAGCCTGCTTCTTCAAGCCATCCGCCACGATTCAAAGGACCTGAAGATGCCGAAAGGAACTGACAAGCTGCCCGACGGAGTGATCGCTGATCTCACGCGCTGGGTGCGCATGGGCCTGCCAGGTTTGTCGGAGAATCCGCCGAGCGCACAAGCTGCTGCCAACGAAGAATGGCAGGCCAAATTGGCAAAACGTCGTTCTCACTGGGCTTGGCAGTCAGTTCACAAGCCAACGGTGCCGAAGCTGGCAGCGCACCCGGTGGACAGCTTTCTCATGGCGAAGATGCAGGAGAAAGGCTTGGAACCCGCGGCTCCGGCAGCGCCTGCCGCCTTGTTGCGCAGGCTGAAGTTCGCTCTCGTGGGCCTGCCGCCGACGGAGGAGGAGATGGAGAGTTTTGTTCGAGATATGGCCGAAGGCTCCGCCGGAAAGTCTCAAACCGAATCCCTCATCGCCCGCCTTCTCCAAAGCCCGCAGTTTGGCGAGCACTGGGCCGCGTATTGGCTGGATTTGATGCGCTTTGGCGAGACCGGCGGCTATGTGCGCGATTACCCGATCCCGCAGGCTTGGCGTTATCGCGACTATGTGATCCGCGCCTTCAATGCGGATGTGCCGTATGACCGCTTCGTGCAGGAGCATGTGGCGGGCGATCTGCTGCCGCCGCGTCTCAATGCTGCGATGAAGATCAATGAGTCGCCGCTCGGCACGAGCTTCATGCGACTGATGGAGGTTTCCTCCACGGCATCGGACGTGGCACTGGAAGAGGCGCAGATTGTGGAAAACCAGATCGACACGCTGGCGAAGGCTTTTCAAGGCCTCACGGTTTCCTGCGCTCGATGCCACGATCACAAGTTCGATGCGATCTCGACGGCGGATTACTATGCGCTGTTTGGGACACTCGCCAGCTCGCGGCAGAGCCAGGTGATCATCGATGCACCTGAGGTGAAGAACAACGGAGTGGCTGCGATGCAATCCGCCAAGCAGCAGATGAAGGGCCGCCTGCTCACGCTATGGAAGGAGGATGTGCAAACTCAGGGCGCAGCATTGCAAACATGGCTGCAAGCTGGGCCTGGCAACAAGCCAGACAAGACGACCTTCTGGGGCCGCGTGTTGCTGCGTCAGAAAGTGGATCGCGCTGACCCGGGGCACCTTTTCACAAGCATCTCCCGAATGCCTGCGAACGAGCGCTTGGATAAAGCGGCCGCGTCATGGCTCCACGAGCAGCGGCGTGAGTCCGCAGCCCGCGAGGAGCGGAACCGGAACAAGTTCAAGACCACGGCGGATTTTCGCGAGAGCGATGCGGGATGGTTCCTCTCGGGTGTGCAGCCGAGCACGGTCTGGAGCGGCGGCAGCGACTTCACACTGATGCCGGAGGGCAAGGAGTTGGTTGATCGCTTCGTGTCTCCGGGCCTCAGCTCGGATCGGTTGACCCGCAAGCATGGAGCCATCGCACGCTCGGCGGATTTTACGCTCGGCACGCAGTTCGTCAGCCTGCGAGTCGCGGGTGGTTCGTCGGCGCATGTGCGACTGATTCAAAACAACTTCCAGCAGATGGAGAACATCGCTCATGCCAACAAAGTGCGGCACTTGGATTCACGCTTTCCCACCTGGGTGACGGTGCCCGTGGGGCATCAGGCGAGCTGGCAGGGACGCCGCTCGTATTTGGAAATTTTAACCAAGGGTGATGCGGCTCATTTTCGCCGTTCCGATGAGGGCAACAAACCTTATCAACTTGTGGTCAATGACGCGACTGGTCGCTCATGGTTCGGCGTGGATCAGATCGTGGAGCACCAAACTCCAGGAGCGCCCGAGAATGACCTGCGACTGACACTTCGCCTCGCGCCTGCGAGTGCGTCATGGAACGCCGAAACTCTCGCGGCTCACTGGCGCAAGGAATGTGATGCCGCGCTGGAACGCTGGGGTCGCGATGCCGCGAAAGCCGACGATGTGGAGTTGCTGAACTGGTTGCTGGAACACGGCGCTCTGCGCAATCAGTTGGCCCAAATGCCCGGCGACGTGCAAAAGCTCGCGGAGCAGTATCGAGGCATCGAGTCCGCAGTGCCGCGTTTCCAGCGTGCCTCGGCCATCGTGGCGGAGGGCACAGGTTTTGATTCGCCCGTGCATCGTCGCGGCTCGCCAGATTCGCCAGGTGAAAAAGCTCCGCGCCGTTTTCTCGAAGTCATCCACGGAGCCGAAGGTTACACCACTGGATCGCAGGCTCGGTTGGAACTCGCCCACGACCTCACTTCGCCGCAAAATCCGCTCACCGCCCGCGTCATGGTGAACCGCGTTTGGCGCTGGGTCTTCGGCCAAGGGCTCGTGGCCACCGTGGACAATTTCGGCGTGATGGGAGAAGCGCCGAGCCATCCTGAGTTGCTCGATTACCTCGCCTCCTATCTTGTCGAGCATGATTGGTCGGTGAAAGCACTGATCCGTCATCTCGTCACAAGCCGGTCATTCCAGGCGCAAAGCATCGCCTCCGCCAAGGCGCAGCAGGTGGACCCTGCGAATCGACTTCTCTCGCACATGCCAGTGCAGCGCCTTCGGGCCGAGGCGGTGCGCGATTCTATCCTCGCTGTCTCCGGCACGCTGGATCAAACGATGTTTGGCTACACCGGCCCGGCGAACCAGAGCGAAAGCGCTGCTGTGGCCAATCCGAAGCTGAGGCGTGGTGTTTACCAATACATCCGACGCGAGGCGCTTGATCACATGATGATCATGTTTGATGCGCCGGAGCCATCTCGCACGCAGGGCGACCGCGAGACCAGCAGCGTGCCCGGACAGTCGCTGCTCATGCTGAACAGCGCTCTGGTCCACGAGCAAGCCACCGCCTGGGCCGCGAAGGACATGAAGCTCCGCAAAGGATACTCGACCGAGCAGCGCATCGAGCATCTCTTTGCCACGGCGCTGGGCCGCCAACCCTCCGCGCA